>JAZNRV010000001.1:0-24821 GCA_045590855.1 Acutalibacteraceae bacterium
GATATTTATCGCGCAAGTTCATGGCAGTCACGCATTATCCATGCCGAAAAACTGCTGGCCGGAACCGACTGTTTCATTGCGGAAATTGCCGGACAATGCGGTTTTAACGACAGTAGTTACTTTGCTGCGGTTTTCAAAAAAATCAAGGGGACTACCCCCTATAAATTTTCAAAACAAGCAGGGAAAATGTAAAAAAAGAATCGAAAGCAAATGCTTTCGACTCTTTTGTTGTTTGGTAAACGATTAACGTTTGGAGAATTGCGGTGCACGACGTGCGGCTTTGAGACCGTACTTTTTGCGTTCCTTCATTCTCGGGTCGCGGGTCAAGAAACCTGCTTTTTTGAGGGCGGGGCGCAATTCCTCGCTGTTGTATTGCAACAACGCACGGGAAATACCGTGGCGGATAGCACCGGCTTGACCGGTAACACCGCCGCCGGCAACGCGGCATTCCACATCAAATTTTTCAGCCAAAGCGGTAAGAACCAGAGGCTGACGGACAATTAATTTCAAAGTGTCCAAACCGAAATAATCGTCAATGTCGCGACCATTGATGGTCACTTTGCCGGTGCCGTTGTACAAACGAACACGAGCAACGGATTTTTTACGGCGACCGGTGCCGTAGAAATACGGTCTTTTGTTGTAATCCATTCGTCTATGCCTCCTTCATTAAAATTCAAAAACTTCCGGTTTTTGTGCAGCATGTTCGTGCTGCGCACCGGCGTACACGCGCAAGCGAGTGCTGGCTTGACGACCAAGAGCGTTGTTCGGAATCATACCGTTAACGGCAAGTTCCATAGCCTTTTCCGGACGTTGCGCCATCAACGTGGCGTATTTGGTTGCTTTCAAGTTGCCGATCCAACCGGTATGGCGATACCATACTTTTTGTTCGGCTTTTTTGCCGGTGAGCACTGCTTCGGCACAGTTGATGATAATCACATGGTCACCGCAATCCACATGGGGGGTAAATTCCGGTTTATGCTTGCCGCGAAGAAGAATAGCGGCTTGTACAGCAACACGACCCAAGGGCTTTCCGGCGGCATCAATGACGTACCATTTGCGGTCTACTTGACCGGCTTTTTCCATAAATGTGGACATCGTAAATACCTCCTGTTTCTTTCTTTAAATTTACAGCTTGCCCATCATAGCACACCCAAAATAGGCTGTCAAGACCCAAATTCCGTTTTATTTAATTTATATCCCCTATTCTCTCGTTTTCTCTCGTTTTCTCTTTGTTTTTCTCTGTTTCTCGTTTTTCGTTTCATTTTTTTGAAAATTCTTAAAAATTTCCTTTTATGGCTTTTCAAACGTCAGATTTTTTGGTATACTGTCGAAAAAGAAAGGGGGCGCCTTACGTTTGTCAGAAAATCTTCACAAAGGACACCGTGCACGCTTGAAAGCACAGTTTCGGCAACACGGCGCCGAACGGTTTGAATCGCATCAACTATTGGAACTGCTTCTTTTTTATGGCGTTCCGCAAAAAGATACCAATCCGCTGGCACACCGCTTGCTCAAAGAATTTGGCAGTTTGAACAACGTGTTCAACGCCTCGTTTGACGATTTGTGCCGGGTAGACGGCATTTCCGAACACACGGCCACGCTGCTGATGTTGTGCGGACAATTGCTGCCGCGTTGTTACAGCGAAAGGCAAGAACACGCCCCGTTGACCACTCAAACAGCTTTGGTGGAATTTTTGCGACCGCATTTTATTAACCAACCAAAAGAAAAATTGGTACTGCTTTGCCTTAACAATCGTCAAGAACCGTTGGATTGTTCGGTTGTCAGCCAAGGAAGCCTTACCGCCACCGAAGCCAGTGTCCGCGAAGTGGTGGAACGTGTCATTCGCGCCAACGCCACCGCCGTTGTGTTGGCACACAATCACCCCGCGGGACACCCCGTTCCGTCTGTGGAAGATGTTAATTTTACCAAAAGTCTCAGCCATACGTTACGGCAAATCGATGTGGCGTTGGTTGACCACTTGATTTTTTCGGGAAAAGAATATCTTTCCGTACGTCAGCAACCGCGGTTCGCGCCCATGTTTAGTTGGGCACTTGACAATCTTGATTCTGCCATTGAGTCTTCGTGACGCACAAACCACGCTGTTTGTGCGTTTTTTCTTTAAAAACAAACCCAAAAACAATAAAACGCCCAAAAAAGACAAAAAACCTTGAAAAAAATCTCATTTTGTGATACGATGTAGGCGAGGTGAGCGCCATGACGGATAAAGTGATTCGCTTTTTGGGTGAACATTTTGAATTTTTAAGTTCGGTAGACAACCACCCCGCCAATCAAGATTATTACATGCACGCGCATGAAACATACGAAGTCTATCATTTTATCTCCGGCCATGCCAAGTACGTGGTTGAGGGGAACGAATACACCCTGCAACCACACGACACGTTGTTGCTTCGCCCGCAAGAGGTGCATCGCTTGGTTGTGGTCGATGACCAAGTACCGTACGCACGGCAAGTGTTTCACTTTTCTGCGGATATGTTCGGGGCGGACACACCGCTTCGCGCACAGCTTTTGGAGGTTTTTAACAACCGTGAGTTAGGCTGCGGCAATCAGTACAACGCTTCGGAGTTTTCCGGTAGCGGCTGGCCCTTGCCGACGGATGTTGCTGCATTGCTTCGCCAAACAGACAAACACACCGAACTGTTTTTGACCGCCAAACTGTATTCTTTTTTGGCAGAGGTGGCATTGCTGCGTAGTGAGCATCATCGCCATCAGCCCCCTCCGCTCAAAGCAAAAACCGCGGGGATTATGGCGTATATCAATGCCCATTTGTATGAAGACTTGACTGTTACAAAAATTTGCGACGCTTGTTTTTTGAGCAAAGCACAATTAAATCGATTGTTCAAATATGCTACCGGCACTTCCGTTTGGAAATACATTTCCACCAAACGGCTGTTGCAAGCAAAATCTTTGATTGCTGCCGGCGAACGCCCCACCACTGTTTGCTCGTTGTGCGGTTTTTCGGATTATTCGTCCTTTTACCGCGCTTACCGCGCAAAGTTTGGCAACTCTCCCGAACAAGACAAACCTTAGGCTTACAAAATGCAATGTCTTTGCGAGCAATAGCAATGTAAATAAACCGCTTTGCTCGGTACAGTATCTTATATAAAAGCAATTTTGACAGGATTGCTTAAAAATAACAAAATCAATTTAGGAGGTATCTTGATGAAATTAACATTTCGTTGGTATGGCGACGACGATCCCGTCACCTTATCTCACATTCGCCAAATTCCGCAAATGAGCGGTATTGTTTCTGCCATTTACGACGTTCCGGTCGGTGAGGTGTGGAGTCGCGAAAGCATTGCGGCTTTGAAGAAAAAAGCAAACGACAACGGCCTTGCTTTTGAAGTGGTGGAAAGCGTGCCGGTACACGAAGACATTAAACTCGGTAACGAAAACGCACCCCGCTTGATTGAAAATTATTGTGAAAACGTGCGCCGTTTGGGCGAAGCCGGCGTCAAATGTATTTGCTATAACTTTATGCCGGTGTTTGACTGGTTGCGCAGCGAGTTGGAACACGCACAAGCCGACGGTGCCAATGCGTTGGCATACGACGAGCAAACCGTGCTTGCCATGGACCCGCTCAAAGGCGATTTAACCTTACCCGGCTGGGACGCCAGTTACACCAAAGCACAACTGCAAGGTCTTTTAAAAACTTATGCCGACTTGGGCGAAGAGAAGTTGTGGAAAAACCTTGAAACGTTCTTAAAAGCGGTTATTCCCGTTGCCAAAGAGGTCGGCGTTAACATGGCCATTCACCCGGACGATCCGCCTTGGGGCATGTTTGGTCTGCCGCGCATTATCACCAACAAACAAAACTTGCAACGCTTTTTTGACATTGTGCCGGAAACCAACAACGGGTTGACGCTGTGCACGGGCTCGTTCGGTGCCAACCCCGCAAACGATTTGGTAGATATGGCGGCTTCGTTTGCCGACCGTATTCACTTTGTGCATTTGCGCAACATCAAGCGCACCGATGAACGCCAATTTGAAGAAGTCGGTCATCCGACCGAATGCGGCTCTATTGACATGTACAACGTTGCCAAAGCGTTGGTGAAAAACGGTTTTGACGGCTATGTCCGTCCCGACCACGGCCGTATGATTTGGGGCGAAACCGGCCGTTACGGTTACGGTTTGTTTGACCGTGCGTTAGGTGCTACTTACTTGGTTGGCTTGTTTGAAGCATTGGAAAAGGAGAATGCAAAATGAGTAAAGTAATTGTTGTCACCGGTGCCGGCGGTGTTCTTTGTTCCGGTTTTGCTGAATTTTTAGCCAAACAAGGACACAAAATTGCCCTGCTCGACTTAAACGACGTTGCAGCAGCGGTCGTGGCTGACAGCATTGTCGAAAACGGCGGTGTTGCCAAAGCTTACAAATGCAACGTCTTGGACAAAGCGTCCATCGAAAACGTTCATGCACATGTTCTTGCCGATTTTGGCAAATGCGATATTTTAATCAACGGTGCGGGCGGCAACAACCCGCGTTGCACCACCGCCCACGAAGAATACGAAAAAGGTGACGAATCGGCCACCGATTTTCTCACGTTCTTCAACCTGGACGAAAAGGGCTTCGATTTTGTGTTTGACCTCAACTTAAAAGGCGTGCTGTTACCCAGCCAAGTGTTCATGCCGGATATGTTGGGTCGCGAGGGTTGCTGCGTGTTGAACGTTTCTTCCATGAACGCCTACCGCCCGCTCACCAAAATCCCCGCTTATTCCGCTGCCAAAGCCGCCGTTACCAACTTTACTTCTTGGTTGGCGGTGCATTTTGCCGACAGCGGCATTCGCGTAAACGCCATTGCTCCCGGCTTTTTTGTCACACACCAAAACCGTGCGTTGTTGTTTGACGAAAACGGCAACCCCACAGCACGTACTGAAAAGATTTTGCGTTCCACGCCCATGAAACGCTTTGGCGAAGCCGAAGAATTGCTCGGCACGCTCGAATGGTTGTTGGATGAAACCAAATCCGGTTTTGTGACGGGTATTACCGTTCCGGTTGACGGTGGTTTCTCGATTTATTCAGGGGTGTAATGGGCTTGTCAACTTTTAAAATTTTTGCCTTTGCCGACGAAGCGGATTCCGCCATCAGCGGTCAAATCATCGCCATGAAAAAGCATGGGTTAGCAGGTCTTGAAATCCGCAACGTCGACGGCACAAACGTTGCCGATATTTCCACCGAAAAAGCGCGCGAAGTGCGCAAGCAACCGGAAGATGTCGGATTGGTCGGGTCACGAAGTGCAATTACCGCTTAACGACAAACAATACTACAAAGAATTTTCCAAACGAATTGCCTCCTCAAGGAAAAGACAAAAAACAAACCTCAAACGGAAATGACTGTTAAAAACACGACGCCTTCTTCCAACGCCAACGAACGTTGGAAAGTGCGGTGGTAAGGTGACGCGACTAATCCGAACCTGCCTTAAAGCGGTATATTTCGGGCGTTTCTGCCCAATTTGTTCTCGCAAGGCGAAAGCCTTGCTTCGCCCAACTTGAACACAAATCCCTCGAAATCTTCTTGCTTTCAGGTCGAAGATTTTAAGAAGAGCGGATTTCTCGGTCAAGCAAGGCAAAAACGCAGCCAATACACCCGTATTGGCGAGTATTTTAACGACGGGTGAGCGAAAATCCGCCTTCTTAAAACAAGGTTCGGATTAGTTGTGTCACCTTTAAAAGGAGTTTTAATGATGAAAAAGTTTTTTGAAGAGTTTAAAACCTTTATTGCCAAAGGAAACGTTGTGGACATGGCCGTCGGTGTCATTATCGGCGGTGCGTTCGGAAAAATCGTTACCAGTTTGGTAAACGATATGATTATGCCGTTGGTCGGGTTGCTACTCGGCGGCGTCAACATTTCCGCGCTGAAATGGGTGATTTCCCCCGCAACGGAAGAAACCGCAGAAGTGGCTTTTAGCTATGGGGCTTTTATTCAAACGGTGCTTGACTTTTTGATTATTGCGTTTTGTATTTTTGTGATGTTAAAAATCTTTTTGCAAGTAAAAGACAGAACCGAAAAATTATTGCGTAAAGAAAAACCCGTTGCACAAGAAGAACAACCTGCCGAACCGGTAGAAACCGATACCGATATTTTAAAAGATATCCGCGCATTACTAAAGCAAAAAACGGACAAAGAATAAACACTTTTTAGGGCATACTATTCTCACGGAGGTGAGCATAGTATGCCCCAAAATCATGAAACACCAAAATCATTACAAAATATCGGCAGACAACCTAAAACGGCGGAAGAACTCATCACCAAATACGGCACGTATGAAATTCAACCCACCGCCGATTCGACCAATCTTTTTCCTACCATTGCGCAAGACTTACCCACAGAATTAAAAGAAAAAGCGGCGGGGGTACGGAATAAACCGTTTGCAAAAGGACATTCTAACAGTAAAATGAAGTAAAGAGGTGTCCTTAATGGATTGGTGGATGGTGGTAAAAGCCTTTGTTGTGGGAGGACTCATTTGTGTTATTGGGCAATTGTTGATTGACTATACTAAAATGACTCCCGCCCGCATTTTGGTTTTGTTTGTCACGGCGGGTGTTGCGTTGACCGCTGTCGGTGTATACGACCCGCTGATACAGTTTGCCGGTGGTGGTGCCAGCGTTCCTCTGACAGGTTTTGGATACGCTTTGGCAAAAGGCGTAGAAGAAGGGGTAGCACAGCACGGCTTTTTGGGCATCTTCACCGGTGGCATTACCGGCACTGCCGGCGGTATTACGTTTACCGTTTTTTTGGCATTATTATGTGGATTACTCACGCGGTCAAAAGACAAGTCATAAAAAACCTCGGTTGTGCAAAACAAAAATTTGCACAACCGTTTTTTTTAAAAACAGTTGCCGTTTGAGGCTTTCCGTGATAAACTGTTAGTAGAGTACCCGAAAGGAGATTTTGTTTTTGAAAATCACGTTTTTAGGTGCCGCCCATGAGGTGACGGGAAGTTGTACATTGCTGACCGTAGCCGGTCACCAAATCTTGGTGGATTGCGGAATGGAGCAAGGTCAAGATTTGTTTGAAAATCAAGAAATTCCGGTTTCGCCCTCGGCAATTGATGCCGTGTTGCTCACCCACGCACACATTGACCATTCCGGCATGATTCCCATGCTGTATGCCAACGGTTTTCGCGGCAATGTTTTTGCCACGGTGGCCACTTGCAAATTGTGCAATATTATGTTGCGCGATTCCGCACACATCCAAGAATTTGAGGCCAAATGGCGCAATCGCAAAGCCAAGCGCGCCGGCGAACAACCTTATGTTCCGCTGTACACCTTACAAGATGTGGAAGGGGTATTAAAACATTTTAAAGCCTGCGATTATAACGCGGAATATCCCGTTATGCCGCAAGTTACCGTTTCGTTTGCCGACGCGGGGCATTTGCTGGGGTCGGCTTCGGTCACGCTTTGTGCGACCGAAAACGACCAAACCACACGTATGGTGTTTTCGGGCGATATCGGCAACCTTGGCAAACCGATATTGCGTGACCCGCAATATTTAACAAAAGCGGATTACGTGATGATGGAATCCACTTACGGCGACCGCAGTCACGCCAAGGAAAAACCCGATTACGTTCGCAATTTGGCAGACGTCATTCAGCGCACCTTTGACCGCGGCGGCAATGTGGTCATTCCCGCGTTTGCCGTTGGTCGCACACAAGAAATGTTATATTTTATTCGGCAAATCAAAGAACAAGGTTTGGTTGTCGGTCACGGCAATTTCCCCGTGGTGGTAGACAGCCCCTTAGCCATTGAAGCCACCAAATTGTTTGGTCCCGAAGCACTTTCTTGTTACGACGATGAAACACGCGCGTTACTTGAAAAAGGCATCAATCCCATTCAATTCCCCGGGTTATACACCGCGGTTTCCGCCGACGAATCCCGCATGATTAACACCGACAAGGCAAGTAAAGTGATTATTTCTGCCAGCGGCATGTGTGAAGCCGGTCGCGTTCGCCATCACTTAAAGCACAATTTGTGGCGAGAGGAATGCACTGTTTTGTTTGTGGGGTATCAATCTGTCAACACTGTCGGTCGCTTGTTATTGGATGGCGCTGACGAAGTGCGCTTGTTTGGCGAAACCATCACCGTCAAAGCAGAGATTGCTCAAATTGACAGCATCAGCAGCCACGCCGACGACAACGGTTTGCTGCGTTGGATTGATTCTTTTTCACCTCCCCCAAAACGGGTGTTTGTGGTGCACGGTGACGAGGGTTCTTGTGAAGCCTTTACCGCACGTCTAAAAACCGAGAAAAACCTAAACGCCGTGGCACCGTTCAGCGGTGATGCCTGGGATTTGGCAACAAACACCCAAGTGCAATTTGGCACACAGCGTCGCATCGCCAAAAAGAAGGCTGCCACAGATTCTCATCGCAGCAGCACAGTATATCTCAAACTTCTTGCTGCCGCCAAACGCTTGGAGCGTGTTGTAGAAACTTGTCGCGGTTACGCGAACAAAGATTTGGCAAAATTCACGGCGCAAATTCATGCGCTGTGTGATAAATGGAGCAAATAATTAAACGTAAAAAGGAGTTAAAAATCATGGTTACTTTACGCAACGAAAAAATGACCGTCACCATCAACGAACTCGGTGCAGAACTGCAAAACATCACTGCCAAAGACGGCACAGAATATTTGTGGCAAGGCGACCCCGCGTTTTGGAGCGGTCGTGCACCGGTGTTGTTTCCCGTTTGCAGTGCTTTAAAAAACGACGAATACAACTATAACGGCAAGACCTATACCATGGACAAACACGGCTATGCTAAATTTGAAACCTTTGAAGTAGAACGTCAAACCGAAACCGAAGCCGTGTTTTTGCTGCGTTCCAACGAAAAAAGTTTGGCAATGTATCCTTTTGAATACGAACTGCGCATTACCTATACTTTGCGCGGAGACAGCATTGACATCGCCTATGACGTCAAAAATCCCGCAACCGAACCGCTGTACATGTCCATCGGCAGTCACGAGGGTTACGCTTGCCCCGAAGGATTTGGGGAATATGACGTCATCTTCGCTCAACCCGAAACGTTAATTACTACACCCGACCCGCTGAACAGTTACGAAACCAAGGTGATTACGGAAAACGAATCCGTATTGCCGATGGAAGACAGATATTTTAGTATCGATGCTTTAATTTTCAAAAAATGCGTCAAATCCACATCGGTGCAACTGCGCCACCGAAAAACCGGCCGTGGTGTACAAGTGGATTTCGAAGGGTTCCCCTATTTGCTGATCTGGACAAAAGTAGGTGCTCCTTTCTTGTGCATTGAGCCTTGGTGCGGTATCACCGACGTGCCGGATACCGATGGCAATTTGGTGACAAAAGAAGGTATTAACCGCGTAGAGGGCGGCGAAACGTTCCATCGCGTACATACCATTACCTTGCTGTAATTTTTGCTTGACAATTTAAAAAAACATGGTACAATAACAATCGTACAAAATAAATAGGTCCTTATCAAGAGCGGCGGAGGGACAGGCCCTGCGAAGCCCGGCAACCTGCAACGTGCAAGGTGCTAAATCCTGATAGATGAGGTGGATAAACGCTCCGCTCTCTGTGGCGGAGCGTTTTTTATGAAAAAAGGAGACGTTTTTATGGCAAAACATTTTTTTACATCGGAATCGGTAACGGAAGGACATCCCGATAAAGTTTGTGACCAAATTTCCGATGCGGTTTTGGATGCAATTATTGAACAAGACCCCACCGCACACGTGGCGTGTGAAACCGTTGCCACCACCGGTATGGTGTTGGTAATGGGCGAAATTTCCACTTCGTGTTACGTAGACATCCCGCGTATTGCCCGTGGCGTGGTATGCGATATCGGCTACAACAGCGCGGCTGTCGGTTTTAACGGAAACACTTGCGCAGTGCTCACGGTTTTGGATGAACAATCCCCTGACATTGCCATGGGTGTTAACGACGCACTCGAATCTCGCGGTACGGTCAAAGCCGATGCGTACGACCAAATCGGTGCCGGCGACCAAGGGTTGATGTTTGGGTATGCGTGTGATGAAACACCGGAAAAAATGCCGCTGCCCATTTCGCTTGCCCATCGCTTGGCAAAAGAACTGGCCGCTCTGCGTAAAAACGGTGTGTTGTCGTATCTGCGCCCCGACGGAAAAACGCAAGTCACCGTCGAATACGAAGACGATAAACCCGTGCGCGTAGAAGCGGTGGTCGTGTCCACCCAACATGACGAGGCGGTATCTTTGGAAACCATCCGCCAAGACATGGTGGAAAAACTGATTAAACCCATTGTGCCTGCGGATTTGTTGGACGATAACACGAAAATTTTTGTCAATCCCACCGGCCGTTTTGTTGTTGGCGGCCCGCAAGGTGACAGTGGACTGACCGGCAGAAAAATCATTGTAGATACCTACGGCGGCTACGCTTGTCACGGCGGCGGCGCTTTTTCGGGAAAAGACCCGACAAAAGTTGACCGTTCCGCTTCGTACATGGCGCGCTACGCTGCCAAAAACGTGGTTGCCGCCGGTTTGGCAACGCGGTGCGAAGTGCAACTTGCATACGCGATTGGTGTTGCTAACCCCGTTTCCGTACGGGTCGACACCCACGGCACCGGCAAATTTTCGGACGAGGTGTTGGCAAAAGCTGTCAGTCAAGTGTTCGACTTTCGTCCCGCTGCTATCATTGACACCTTGCAACTTCGCCGTCCGATTTATCGCAAGTTAGCGGCTTACGGGCACTTGGGTCGCGAGGATTTGGGTGTTGTTTGGGAAAAAACCGACCGTGTCGACGCATTACTTGACGTTTTGCGATGATTTTTGGCATTTTTTGAAAAATTATTGACATTATTCCTTTATAATGGGATAATAGGAGTAGTATGAGAATTATTACGGGAACGGCACGTGGTTGCCGTCTGAAAACCCTGGAAGGGCAAAACACCCGTCCCACCGCCGAGCGCGTGAAAGAGGCTGTTTTTTCCGCTTTGGGGTTCGAAGTTGAGGGCAGACGGGTTTTGGATTTGTTTGCCGGTTCAGGACAAATGGGTTTGGAAGCGCTTAGCCGTGGTGCCAAATCGTGTATGTTTGTGGACAACAACCGCGAAGCGGCAGAGGTGGTACGCCAAAACTTGCGCAGCACTAAATTGGAAGCGACTGCCACGGTTTTGTGCCGCGATTCATTGGGCTTTTTGGCACAAACGGCAGACTGCTTTGATTTGGTTTTTTTGGACCCGCCCTATGCTTCCGAGTTGTTGGTTCCTTGTTTGGAACAACTGGGGTCAAAAACCTCCCCCTTTGCCACTGTTGTCTGTGAAACGGACAAAGAATCTTCGTTACCCGATGAAGTTGCAGACTGGCAATTATATCGTTTGTACCGCTACGGACGTGTTTTTGTCCGCATTTATCGAAAGAAAGAACAGGAGAGCCTATGAAACTGGCAATTTGTCCCGGCAGTTTTGACCCGGTAACTTGCGGACACATCAATATCATTTCCCGCGCGGCGAGTATGTTTGACCGTGTTATCGTGGCGACCATGGTCAACCACAGCAAACAACCGCTGTTTTCGCAAGAGGAACGTGTGGATTTGCTCAAACGCGCCACCGCCTTTTTGCCCAACGTGGAAGTGGATTCTTTTGACGGTTTGCTCGCCGATTACGCAAGGGAAAAGAACGCTTCGGTGATTGTCAAAGGTTTGCGCGCTATTTCGGATTTTGAATACGAATTTCAAATGGCACTCACCAACCGCAAACTCAACCCCGATGTCGAAACTGTCTTTTTGACAACCAACGCAGAATATATGTACCTTTCTTCCAGTTTGGTAAAACAAGTAGCCGGCTTGGGCGGCGATATTTCGGAATTTGTGCCAAAGTGCATTGTAAACGATATTTTAAAAAAATACGGAAGGAACGAAACAAAATGAGCATTGAAAACTTATTAGACGAAATTGACGAAATGATTGACAAGGCTTGGGGCTTACCGCTGTCCGGCGGCAAATGTTTGCTGGAAGCCGACCGTCTGCGCGATATTATTGATTCTATCCGCGGCAACATCCCCAGCGAAATCCGCCAAGCAAAATCCATTGTTGCCGACCGTGCCGACATTATCGACACCGCCAAAAAGGAAGCGGAAGACATTGTTCGCGCCGCCGAAGAACGTGCTCGCGGTTTGGTGATGCAAGAAGAAATTGTCAAATTGGCTCAACAAAAAACCAACGAAATCACCACCCAAACCCAACAAAAATGTCGCGAAATGCGCAAAGGCGCCCAAGACTTTGTGGACGATTTGCTCAAACGCACCGAAGAAGATTTGGCAAAACACATGGCGGATTTGCGCCAAACTCGTCAAATGCTTCGCAAACCCGCTTCTCGTGAAGATTAAAATTTTTGACAAAAAGAAACCCGCATTCAGCAAATGCTGAATGCGGGTTTTTGTTTTATTTACGGTTGATATTTAATGATGTCGATGCTTTTGATGGTGACGGCTTCTAACGGTTTGTCGTTGCCGTCGGTGTTTACTGCCGCAATGGCATCCACCACGTCCATGCCGTCAAACACGTGGCCGAACACGGTGTGCCCGCCACTCGGACGCCATGCGCCGTCCAGAGAAAGGTTGCCGCCGTGTTTTTCGTACAAATCCCACACTTCGTCCGGGATCCATTCGTAGCGGTACAACATTGCTTTCGCGGCAAAATCGTCGACGGTGGAGTAATACTGCTTGACCATTGTTTCGCCGTATATATCAATCATTTGTTGATATTGTGCAGCGGCGGTATAATCCTCGCGTTTGCCAAAGGCTTTTGCATTACCTTGATTGATAAAAAACTGGCTACCATTGGTGTCCTCACCGGCGTTCGCCATAGACAGTGAACCACGAATGTTGATCAATTTGGTATCGAACTCATCTTCAAACGATTTACCCCAAACACTCTCACCACCGCGACCGGTGCCTTCAGGGTCGCCGCCTTGAATCATAAAATCTTGAATCACACGGTGGAAGGTGACGCCGTTATAATACCCGTTTTTGGCATGGGTAATAAAGTTTTGCACCGCTTTGGGCGCGGCTTCGGAGAAAAAGCGAATCGAGATATCCCCCTTGCTCGTGTGCATAATCGCCACTTCTTCGCCCGCAGACGGCATCTCGGTTTGGAAACCAACCGTTTTATCCGCATAAGCGGTAGTAACACCGTTGGTCGTCGGCGTGGTGTCAGGAGTGTCGTCTTCCTGTTGACCGCAACCAAACGAGCACAAGCACAAGACACCTACGGTGAGCAAAGCAATCGTTCTTTTAAGCTGTTTCATGCTTGATACTCCTTAATTTCAATACTTTCAATTACAACGTCTTCGCACGGTTTATCCGCTGCACCCGTTTTCACGTTGGCAATTTCGTCGACGACGCTCATGCCGTCAAACACTTGACCAAATACCGTGTGATGAAAATCAAGATGCGGGGTGCCGCCGTTTTCGCGATAGGCGTTTTCAATTTCCTCGGGGAAATAGTCGCGCAATGCCGCCATTTGGCCAAGCAGCTGCGGATGTACGCTTGATGCTTGAACAATAAAAAATTGGCTGCCGTTGGTGCCGGGCCCCGCGTTTGCCATGGACAAAGCACCGCGCACATTATGCAAGGAAACGTCAAATTCATCTTTGAACGGTTTGCCCCAAATGCTTTCGCCACCACAACCGGTTCCGGTGGGGTCGCCGCCTTGAATCATAAAATCTTTGATGACGCGGTGGAAAATCAACCCGTTATAATACCCGTTTTTGGCATGGGTTGTAAAATTCTCCACGGTTAGGGGGGCTTGTTCGGGGAACAAACGTAAAGAAATGTCCCCGTAATTGGTATGCATTATCGCAACGGTTTCGCCCGCTTTGGGAAAATCTAACTGGCTCATGAGTGTTCCTCCTTAATATGCTTTGCCCCAAACCACCATCGTCTTGGCAGGTTTTCCGCAGCAAACGCAAGTATCTGCTACGTGTTCTTGTTCAAACGGCATACAACGACTGGTAATGCCCGCTTGTTCTTTGAGTTTTAATTCGCATGCTTCGTCACCGCACCACATGGCTTTTATGAGGCCCGGTTTTTCGTTGGCAATCGCACACAAGTCGTCCAGCGTGGTGGCGGTATAGGTCATGCTTTCGCGACGTGCCAACGCTTTTTGGTACAAACCGTCGTGTACCGCTTGGAGCAGTTCGGGGATTTTGGTTTCCAGTTCATCCAGCAAAACTACCGTTTTCTCACGATTGTCACGACGAACAATGACACATTGATTGTTTTCGATATCGCGCGGACCAATTTCCAAACGCAGCGGAACGCCTTTCATTTCGTATTCGGCAAATTTCCAACCGGCGGAGTTATCGGAATCGTCCAGTTTGACACGAACAAACTTCGCCAAACGGTCTTTGAGTTCACGCGCTTTTTCGAGCACGCCTTCTTTGTGTTGTGCAATCGGCAAAATCACCAGTTGCACCGGTGCCACCGCGGGCGGCAATACCAAACCGTTATCGTCACCATGCGTCATGATGATGGCACCAATAATGCGGGTAGACATACCCCACGAGGTTTGGTGCGGGTATTGCAGTTGGTTTTGACGGTCGGTAAATTTGATGTCAAAAGCACGGCAAAAACCATCGCCGAAATAATGGCTTGTTCCGCTTTGCAACGCTTTGCCGTCGTGCATCATGGCTTCGATGGTGTAGGTCGCCTCGGCACCGGCAAATTTTTCTTTGTCGGTTTTGCGGCCTTTGACCACGGGAATCGCCAACGATTCTTCGCAGAAATCGGCGTACACGTTGAGCATGCGTTCGGTTTCTGCCATGGCATCTTCGGCGGTTTCGTGCATGGTGTGGCCCTCTTGCCAGTAAAATTCCATGGTGCGCAAGAACGGACGGGTGGTCTTTTCCCACCGCACCACCGAACACCATTGGTTATATAATTTCGGTAAATCACGGTACGAGTGAATCACATCGGCATAATGTTCACAGAACAAGGTTTCCGACGTGGGGCGTACACACATCCGCTCGGTTAATTTTTCCTCGCCGCCGTGCGTAACCCACGCCACTTCGGGCGCAAAACCTTCTACGTGGTCTTTTTCTTTTTGCAACAAGCTTTCCGGAATAACCATGGCCAACATCACGTTTTCGTGGCCCAACGCTTTGAAGCGGGAATCCAAATCGTTGCGAATGTTTTCCCACAACGCCGTACCGTACGGACGCACAATCATGCAACCACGCACGCCACCATAGCTGGCAAGCTCCGCTTTTTTTACCACGTCGGTGTACCATTGGGCAAAATCTTTTTCCATGGAAGTGATTTCTTCCACCATTTTTTTATTATCAGCCATCATTTATCTTCCTTATCCTTAGCGAATTTGTTGAGTAAATTCACCGAAATCATAATCAGTAACATCACCACAAAAATACCTACCATACCCAGCAGCATCAGCAGTAATGCGTTCGTTGTAGCAACAGACATTGTTATATCCTCCTTAAAATCGTCACATTAAGCGCCCAATAATTTGGGAACCACCGTCAAGATAATACCACCGGCAACCACCGAACCGATCTGACCGGCAACGTTTGCGCCTACGGCATGCATTAACAAGTGATTTTGATTGTCTTCTTTGAGCGCCATTTTTTGAATAACACGTGCCGACATGGGGAATGCCGAAATACCGGCGCCGCCAACCATCGGGTTGAATTTTTTGCCTTCCGGCAAGAAAATGTTGAGGAATTTGGCGAACAGAACACCGGCAATGGTATCAAACACAAAAGCAATCAAACCGAGTGCCATAACGATGATGGTGTCTAAACGGACAAAAGCCTCGGCTTTCATGCTTGCCGAAATGGAAAGGCCCAACAAAATGGTAACCAGATTTGCAAGCGATGTTTGTGCCGTTTGCGACAGATTATCCAATTTTAAGCACTCACGCAGCAAGTTACCGAACATTAAAAAGCCAACCAACGACACCGATTTCGGCGCAATCAAACCGGCAATGACCGTTACCACGATGGGGAACAAAATGCGCGTCAGTCGCGATACCGATTTAGGGTTATAGGCCATACGAATCATGCGCTCTTTTTTGGTGGTAACCAATTTGATGGCAAAAGGCTGAATAATCGGAACCAATGCCATGTAGGAATACGCAGCCACCATGATGGCGGGCAGCAACGGAGTTTGCAACACGTTAGCCACCAAGATAGCCGTAGGACCATCCGCCGCACCGATAACACCAATGGCAGCAGCGTCTTTGAAACTATAGCCAAGCAACGTGGCGACCGCTACGGTTAAGAAAATACCAAACTGCGCGGCACCGCCGAACAAAAACATTTTGGGGTTCGAAAGTAAGGGGCCAAAGTCAATCATGGCGCCGATACCGATAAACAAAATAAGCGGCATTGCTTCGGAGGCTTCGATACCCACCTCAAACAACCAGTCGACAATACCGTGAGAACCGTCGGCGGCTTGACCGATAGCGCCGGAAAAAGGCAGGTTGACCAAAATCGCGCCAAGGCCCATTGGCATCAACAACGAGGGCTCAAAATCTTTGGCCAACGCCAAATAAATCAACAAACCGCCTACGGCAATCATCACCAGGTTTTTCCAACCGTCACCGGTGACAAAAAAAGCCAAACTGTCCCACAGAAAACTAAAATGCCCTAAAAAATCCACGCCTAAACATCCTTTCGTTATGTAACGCCCCTTACACAAGGACATATTTCACATGATACCATTATATAGAAACTTTTTGAGTTTTTCAACACTAAAAACGGTTTTTACATAAGTTTTTATTGCACAAAAAATATTCTTTTTATAAACAGAACAATTGGGGGTTGACGAAATGCATTGGTAGCCGTATAATTTATTCTAGGTATAATAAAAATTAGGAGAGTTTTTTAGTCTCCCTTGAAAAGAAGAAAGGATTGCTTTTATGCAAGAACTAAACCTTAATTTGATTTTTGCTTTGTTGTTAGCTAAAATCAAATGGATTATTGCCTGTACCGCTATCGGCGTACTGCTTTTTGCCTCATATGCCTATTTTCTTGTGCCGGACGCGTATACTTCGTCGGTTTTGGTTTATGTTCGTAACGTTGCCACCGGAACAGAAACCAGCAGTGCAACCGTTAACAATCTTTCCGCTTCGGAATATTTGGCAAATACCTATGCCATTGCTCTTAAAACAACACCCGTCTTGGAAGAGGCTTCCGCGCAATTACGCGGGGTGCTTTCTCCCGAAGAAATTGCTTCTTGCGTTTCGGTCAGTTCCGTAAAGGAAACATCTTTTTTGAAAATCTCCACCACACACAACTCGCCTCAAACAGCACAGCTGGTTTGTTCTACCATTGCCAAGGTGTCTGCCAATTCGTTTGTAGAAATCGGCGAAGTCGGTTCTGCCAAAGTTGTCGGCACGGCTTCGACCGCTGTGAAAACGGCACCGAACATTACTCGTAACGCTTTTCTCGGCGCTTTAATAGGCGCTGTTGTTTCCGCTGCGTTTTTTGTGGTACGCGAACTACTCAACAACACCATTCGCGATAAAGACAGTTTGCAAGCGCAAATTCCTGTGCCGGTTTTAGGGGAAATCCCCAGCTTTACTACCGCATCGAAAAGAGGTGCCCTCCATGACTAAAAAGAATCAAAAAACTCCCGGCGGACGCCCCATTGCAACCACTTTCCAAATTGTTGAGGCTTACAAAACCGCGCGAACCAACTTGTTGTTTGCGTTAGCGCCTCATAACAAAAAAATTGTCTTGGTTTCCAGTTCGGAACCAAACGCCGGTAAATCTACCGTTTCTTCCAATTTGGCGATTACGTTGGCACAAAACGGCGTGCGGGTTTTGCTGATAGATGCCGATTTGCGCAAACCTTCTCAACATCGCACGTTCCGTGTAAAAAAACACAACGGTTTGTCGCGCATTTTGTCGGGCGAACTCACTTTTGAAGACTGCGTTTGTCGCGAAGTGGCAAAAAACACGGATTTACTTCCCAGCGGCTCTTTGCCTCCCAACCCTTCCGAATTGTTAGGCTCGGAACCTATGGTCACGTTGTTAGACAAATTGGCTGCTGAATACGACTACATCTTAATCGACACCCCGCCGCTTGCAGTGGTTTCGGACGCTTTGGTTTTGTGCGAAAAAGCTGCCGGCATTGTGCTGGTAACACGTCAAGGCCAAACAACCTATGATGAATTGCGTGGCTCGGTTGACGCCATCAAAAACGTCAACGGCAATTTGCTGGGTGTGGTTATTTCGGATGTCAACGACATTACCCGTCCTTACCGCAGTTATGTACGCGGTAAATATTACAAAGCGTACGACTATTCGTATTCCCAATCCCCTGACATATAATTAAAAACGGGTTTTAAAAACATCGTTTCTTTGTGAGGTGATACGGTTTGGCTTGCTCCCAGGAGAAAAAATCTTTTTTTCGCACTCCCCCTCTTCCCGAGTTGTTGTTGGTATTGGTGGATTTGGTGATTTTATGGGGCAGTTTCTTTTTGTTGTCTGTTTTGTCCGCTCACAACACCAGTTCGTATTTGTCTCAACTCGCCGCCTCGGGCACCCCTCTCCCGTTGCAATTTTTACTGCTTGGTTGCTGTATCTTTGTGGCAATGCTCCTTTTTCGCACATACGCCAGCCTTTGGCGCTATGCCGCCAGCCGCGAATATTTGCATTTGTTATTCGCCGGAGGCACCGGCTATGGCTTTTATCTTCTTCTTTCGTGGGGTGTTTTTAAAACCTCTCCGCCGGCATTTTTTATGTTGTTTTCCACGTTGTTTGCCGTGGTACTCATGCTGACAACGCGACTTTGCTATCGTCGATACCGCGAATCTGTTACTAACCGCGCCTCTTTGCATCACTTACCAGCAGTTATCATTGGCGCGGGTAAAGCCGGCGTTTTAATTCTTGAAGAACTCAAAAACAACAGTGCAAGTCCTTATCGTCCGGTGTGCTTGCTGGACGATGACCCTTCCAAAATCGGCAAACAAATTCACGGTGTCCCAATAGAAGGGCCGATTGAACGGTTAAGTGATGTTCTTTCCCGTTATCGCTCTCACGACGTGTTTGTGGCACTCCCCTCGGCGGTGGAAGAACGCACACGTGAGGTGTTGCGTATCTGCACTTCTCTTAAATGCAAGGTTCGTGTTTTGCCGAACATTTTGCAGCTGATTGACAGAGACACCAGCAAACCGTTGCTTCAACACGCACGCGAAGTGCAGTTGGAAGATTTGTTGGGGCGCGATTCCGTTTCCTTTGAGAACGACGAAGCGTATGATTTTTTGCAAGATAAAGTTGTTCTTGTTACCGGTGGCGGTGGCTCGATTGGCTCGGAATTGTGCCGTCAAATCGCTCGGCACAAACCTCGCCGACTGGTTATTGTGGACATTTACGAAAACAATGCCTACGACATTCAACAAGAACTCCGTTATGATTATGGGGACTCTTTGGATTTGCAAGTCGAGATTGCCTCGGTTCGCGATGAACATAAAATTGAACGCTTGTTCGAAAAGTATCATCCGCAAATTGTTTTCCATGCGGCAGCACACAAACACGTACCGCTTATGGAAAATTGCCCCGAAGAGGCCATTCGCAACAACGTTTTTGGTACCTATATTGTTGCCAAAACAGCCAATGCTTACGAGGCAGAACGCTTTATTTTAATTTCCACCGACAAAGCCGTCAACCCCACCAACGTTATGGGGGCATCCAAACGACTGTGCGAAATGGTGGTTCAAGGCGTCGGCTCTGCCAGTAAAAAGACAAAATACGCCGCCGTTCGTTTTGGTAACGTACTGGGTTCTAACGGCTCTGTTGTTCCGTTGTTCCGTCGTCAAATTGCACACGGCGGTCCCGTGACAATTACCGACAAACGTGTTATTCGGTATTTCATGACGATTCCCGAAGCGGCACAGTTGGTGTTACAAGCCGGGTCCATGGCGCAAAATTCCGAAATTTTTGTGCTGGACATGGGCGCTCCCGTGAGCATTTTGGAATTGGCAGAAAATTTGATTCGCCTTTCCGGTTTTACCCCCTATGTCGATATTCAAATTCAAGAAGTCGGCTTGCGTCCGGGTGAAAAATTGTATGAAGAACTGCTCATGCGCAGCGAAGATTTGACGTCTACCGAAAACCACAAGATTTTCATTGAACATCGTCACAACCCCATTACCTTACCGCAACTTCAAGACGTGCTTGGCACCTTGGAAGATGCGCTAAAAACCGACTCGGCAGAACAAATCATTGCCACCATGAAGCAAGTTGTTCCCACTTATAAAAGTCCCGAAGACGTTAACAGCAAGGATATTGCCGACCTTGATTATTCTTCGGCTGTTCATTGATGGTTGCCACGACAGTAAAAATTTTGCTGTCGTGGTTTCTTTTTCTTGTACTATTGAAAAATGTGTGTTACAATGACTATATATCGCTTTTCAGTATGGAGGCTGCACGCATATGTCAAAAAACAAAGAACTTGCAAAAACTTACGAACCGAGGGACGTTGAATCTCGTATTTACGATTTTTGGACCGAGGGTGGTTGGTTTCATGCCGAACCCAATCCCGAAAAGGAGCCGTATACCATCGTTATCCCGCCACCGAACGTAACGGGGCAACTGCACATGGGACACGCTCTGGACGAAACATTGCAAGACATCTTAATCCGCTTTAAGCGTATGCAAGGTTACGAAGCTTTATGGCTACCCGGTACCGACCACGCATCCATTGCCACCGAAGCAAAGGTGGTAGAGGCTATGCGCAAAGACGGCGTTACCAAAGATATGATTGGTCGCGACGGCTTTTTGGAACGCGCTTGGGCGTGGAAAAACCAATACGGCAACCGCATTGTCGGACAACTCAAAAAACTCGGTTCCAGTTGCGACTGGGAACGGGAACGCTTTACCATGGACGAAGGCTGCTCCGAAGCGGTCAAAGAAGTGTTTGTTCGCTTGTATAACGAGGGGTTGATTTACCGCGGTAACCGCATGGTGAACTGGTGTCCGCATTGCAACACCTCTATTTCCGATGCCGAGGTGGAATACGAAGACCAAGACAGCCATTTTTGGCATTTACTGTATCCTGTCAAAGAAACCGGCGAATTTTTGGAACTGGCAACCACCCGTCCCGAAACCATGTTAGGCGACACCGCCGTGGCTATCAACGCCGAAGACCCGCGCTATGCTCATTTGCACGGTTGTCACGTCATTCTTCCGCTGCTTAATAAAGAAATTCCGATTGTTTGCGACGAACACGCCGACATGACAAAAGGTACCGGTGTAGTTAAAATCACCCCCGCGCACGACCCCAACGACTTTGAAGTCGGCAAACGCCATAGCCTCCCCATGATTCGCATGCTGACTTACGATGGTCACTTAACGGGTGCTGCGGATGCCGCCGAGGCCGCGGAATATATTGCCTCCGGCAGGGCTTCGGCTGACGAACCGCAAGTACTCGATTGCGGCAAATATGCCGGCATGACTTGCCAAGAGGCTCGCAAAGCCATTTTGGCGGATTTGGAAGCGGGGGGGTTCCTTAAAGAAATTGAACCACTCAAACACGACGTCGGCACTTGCTATCGTTGCCATTCCACCATTGAACCGATGGTGTCTAAACAATGGTTTGTGCGTATGGAACCGCTGGCAAAACCCGCCATCGAAGCAGTTCAAAACGGCAACATTCGTTTTGTTCCCGAACGCTTTACCAAAAACTATATGAACTGGATGAGCAACACCCGCGACTGGTGTATTTCTCGTCAGTTGTGGTGGGGTCACCAAATCCCCGCATGGTATTGTGCCGATTGCGGCGAAACGGTGGTTGCCAAAGAGGCTCCGCACGCTTGTTCCAAATGCGGCAGCACCGCTTTGCAACAAGACCCTGACACGTTGGATACTTGGTTTTCTTCCGCGTTGTGGCCGTTTAGCACTCTTGGCTGGCCGGACGAAAACCATAAAGATTTCAAATATTTTTACCCCACCAACACGCTGGTTACCGGTTATGACATCATTGGTTTCTGGGTCAGCCGCATGATTTTCTCGGCTCTTAAATACACCGATAAAGCACCGTTCGAAACAGTGTTGATTCACGGTTTGGTGCGCGATGCCCAAGGTCGTAAAATGTCAAAATCCCTGGGCAACGGCATTGACCCGCTGGAAATCATTGCCGAATACGGTGCCGATGCGTTACGCTTTATGTTGGCAACCGGTAACAGCCCCGGTAACGATATGCGCTTTATGACCGACAAAGTAGAGTCTTCGCGTAATTTTGCCAATAAATTGTGGAACGCGGCGCGCTTTATTTTAATGAATATCGGTGATAAAACCATTCCGCTGACACTTCCCGAAGAACTCACCTTGGAAGATAAATGGATTGTTTCTCGCTTTAACACTTTGGTACAAGCGGTCACCGAAAATTTGGATAAGTTTGAGTTGGGTATTGCCGTACAAAAACTATACGATTTTATTTGGGATAATTTCTGTGACTGGTACATTGAACTGTGCAAAAACCGTTTACAAGGTGAAAACGCTGTGCAGACCTGCCAAGTGTTGGTGTATATCATGACGGGTATGTTAAAACTGCTACATCCGTTTATGCCGTTCATCACGGAAGAAATTTGGCAATCCCTCCCCCGCGAGGGCGATGCACTCATGATTGCCGAATGGCCGAAATACCAAGAGACTCTTGCGTTCCCCAAAGAGGAAAAAGAAATGGAACGCATCATGGAAGTCATCGGTGCCATTCGTAATCGCCGCGGCGAAATGAACGTGCCGCCGTCGCGCAAAGCACACGTGTTTGTGGAAACCGCTTTTGAGCAAACCTTTACCGACGGTACTCCGTTCTTTTTGCGGTTGGCTTCGGCTTCCGGTGTTTCGGTTGGCGAACATTTTGATGTGGAAGGTGCCGTGAGCATTGTTACCGCCGATGCCACCGTCAAAATTCCGTTGGCGGAATTGGTAGATAAGGAAGCCGAAAAAGCGCGTTTGCAAAAAGAAAAAGAAAACACGCAAAAACAACTGGACGGTGTGCTTGCTCGCCTTAACAATCCGGCGTTTACCGGTAAAGCGCCTGAAAACGTCGTGCAAACGGCACGCGACCAAGCGGCGCGACTGCAAGAAAAACTGGCTTTGCTGGAACAAAGCATGCAACTTTTGTAAATCTCTGCTCTTTTGAATCTTTTTTTGCAAGGTAAATGAGAACATTTACAATGTATTTGTTCAAAGATATTGTTATAATGAACGTGTCTTTTGAACGGAGATTTTGCAATGTTGAAAATTGGCATGGCGGATTATGGTATGAACCAGTGGTACGGCGGCTTTTATGACTACGAACAACGCATGCACGACATTAAAGCTCTCGGGTTTGACGGTCTGGAACGCCTTTCCTCCAACGATGCGGCGGATGCTTTGCAAAAAGCATCCATTCTGGCTAAAATAGGTCAAAAACTCGAATGGGAAGAAGTCGAAATGACGGCAGAAGAACGCCGCGAACCCTTGGACGAAACGTGGGTTTTCATGTACGAAGATTTCCGCGAAGGAAAACCGTATCCGATTTTGCACGAACAAACCTTAAAAGTCATGGAAGTTATCAGCAAAATCAAAGAAATCATGGCTCAAAAAACCAAATAATTGCTAAAAAAGCAGGGCGTTCGCCCTGCTTTTTTGTTGTTCCCCTTGACAGCAGTTTCCTCAAAGTTTATAATTAACTGTATTAAATATCGTGTGCTAATTTGAGTTAAAGCCCTATTTTTAAGGAGGATTTTCCATGCAAAATATTCGTCCCGAAACCATGCAACGCATCACCACCCCCGAACTCGCACAAGCATTTATTGACGAGCAAGTAGCGGCGGTGCGCGCGCAAGTTGGCGATAAAAAGGTGTTGTTGGCACTGTCCGGTGGCGTGGATTCGTCAGTCGTGGCTGCATTGCTTATCAAAGCCATTGGCAAACAACTGGTTTGCGTTCACGTTAACCACGGCTTGATGCGCAAAGGCGAAAGCGAACAAGTGATTGAAATTTTCGGCAAAGAACTCGATGCTAACCTGATTTATATTGATGCCACCGACCGCTTTTTGGATTTGCTCGCCGACGTAGCCGAGCCGGAGAAAAAACGCAAAATCATCGGCGGCGAATTTATCAAAGTGTTTGATGAAGAAGCCGGCAAACTAAAAGGCATCTCTTTCTTGGCACAAGGCACCATTTACCCCGACATTTTGGAATCGGACGGTGTCAAAGCGCACCACAACGTTGGCGGTTTGCCCGAAGATATGCAAATGGAATTGGTCGAGCCCGTCAAACTGCTTTACAAAGACGAAGTTCGCGTAGTCGGCGAAGCATTGGGTCTTCCCCACGCCATGGTATATCGCCAACCGTTCCCCGGTCCCGGTTTGGGCGTTCGTTGCCTGGGTGCTATCACGCGCGACCGTTTGCACGCATTGCGTGAAGCCGATGCCATCTTGCGTGAAGAATTTGACAAAAGCGGTCTTGCCGAATCGGTTTGGCAATATTTCATTGCCGTGCCGGATATCAAAAGTGTGGGCGTGCGCGACGGCAAACGTTACGAGGGTTGGCCCGCTATTATTCGTGCGGTGAACACCACCGATGCGATGAGTGCGACTATCGAAGAAATTCCGTATGCTCTGCTGCACCACATCACCGACCGCATCACGCACGAAGTGGAAGGCATCAACCGCGTGTTGTATGACCTGACTCCAAAGCCGATTGGCACAATTGAGTGGGAGTAAAGTTTCACTAAAATCGACCCCCGAAAACCCCAGTATTTATGCGGGTTTTCGGGGTTTTCTCATTTTTACGAGTACACAAAAAGTACACGACAACCTAATTCTCAAGTACCTTTTTACACCAGTTTTCCAGTG
>JAZNRV010000002.1:0-7346 GCA_045590855.1 Acutalibacteraceae bacterium
CGGTGTTCGCTCCCTTTCCTGGTTCGAATCCCTAACACAAAAAGGAAAAGGCATCGGTCTTACAGACCAACACCTTTTCCTTGGCGGAGAGTTAGGGATTCGAACCCTAGGTACTTTCGTACACAGCATTTCGAGTGCTGCACCTTCGACCACTCGGACAACTCTCCGTACCGATTGGCAACTTAGATATTATAGTGGATTTTTTGTCGTTTGTCAACGGGGAATTTTAATATTGTGTTAGGTGTCCTTGTGTACGCAGTGCGGGGAACCCCCATTGGCGCAACACTTCATACGCGCCGACCGCCACGGTGTTGGACAAATTCAGCGACCGTGCGGCATCATCATTGAGCATCGGCAAGCGGACACAGCGTTCGGGATGTTCGCGCAGTAACCATTCGGGCAACCCTGCCGTTTCCTTGCCAAACAAAAGGTACGCGCCGTCGGGGTATGTTACGTCGGAATAAATGTGCGTTCCCTTGGTGGTGAAATAAAAAAACGGACCGTTGTTTTTTTCAAAAAACTCTGTCAGATTTTCATAATACGTCAAGTCCAGCAAATGCCAATAATCCAGCCCCGCGCGTTTCAACTTTTTATCGTCAATGGTGAATCCCATCGGTTTGACAATATGTAAACGACTGCCCGTAGCGGCACAAGTGCGGCTGGTGTTACCGGTGTTTTGCGGAATCTCCGGTTCTACTAACACTATGTTGAGTTGCGGCATGGTTTTCTCCTCCGTTTCAGTTGTTTTATTGTACTATTATCGTCGATTTCTGTCAAGAGTGACACAAACCGCGATAAGCATGAATATTATTTACCAAAAAACAAAAAGTAGTAAAAAAGGAGGAGTACTGTGACACCGATTTATTTTGACAAAGAAAGTTTTCGCAAAACTTTTATTGATACGTTATGGACCACGTTTTCCGTCACCCCCGAAAACTGCACCGAAGAACAATGCTACGAAGCCTTAGCACGACTGCTTCGTGACGCGCTCAAAACGTTTCGCGCACAGTATATGGCAAAGGTTCATCAAAACCGCCAAAAGCAAGTGTATTATTTGAGCATGGAATTTTTGATGGGTCGTTCGCTCAAAAACACGTTGTATAACTGGAACTTGCTCGACATAGCCAAAGAAGTATTGGCTCAGTACGGCATTTCGCTCGACCGTGTGTACGACAAAGAACCCGACGCGGGTTTGGGAAACGGTGGCTTGGGACGTTTGGCGGCTTGTTTTTTGGATGTACTCGCCACCGCATCGATTCCCACCACGGGGTATTCGCTTTTGTACGAATGTGGTATTTTCCGCCAAAAAATCATCGACGGCAAACAACACGAAACCCCCGATTTTTGGTTACCGGGCGGCGAATGTTGGTTGCTCCCTCGCCCCGAACTTGCCAAAGAAGTGTGGCTTGACGGCAATTTGCAGGAAAGCTGGGACGGTAAACATCACCGCATGGAGCACCAAAACGCTACCGTGGTAGTCGCGCAACCGTACGATATGCTCGTCCCCGGCAAAGACGGCAGAGGGATTTCTGTGTTACGGTTGTGGAAAGCCACCGCACCGCAGGGAATGGATATGTCGCTTTTTAACCGCGGCGAATATGCGCGCGCCATGGAGAAAAAATCCTTGGCGGAAGTCATCACCCAAGTGTTGTACCCCGCCGATGAACACCGCGAGGGCAAATTGTTGCGCCTCACACAGCAATATTTTTTGGTTTGTGCTTCCGCACAAGATATTGTCAAACGCCAACTCGAACATTATGGCACGTTGGATACGTTGCCCGAAATGGCGGCCATTCATATTAACGACACGCATCCCACCTTGATTATCCCCGAACTCATGCGCCTGTTGCTCGACGAATGCGGTTACACGTGGGAAAACGCGTGGTCGCTGGTTTGCCGTACCGTTGCCTACACCAACCACACCGTCATGAGCGAAGCACTGGAATGTTGGCCCGCGGATTTGTTTGCAAGTCGTTTGCCGCGCATTTACCAAATCGTACAAGAAATCGACCGCCGTTTACACGCGAAAATTTTGCAAAACGGCATGGTGCACATGGCAAACTTGTGCATTGCCGCTTCGCACAGTGTCAACGGTGTGGCAAAAATCCACAGCGAAATCCTCAAACAAAGCGTCTTTCACGAAGCCTACACGCAAACCCCCGAAAAATTCAAAAACGTCACCAACGGCATTGCGCATCGGCGGTGGTTGTGCCAGGCAAACCCGTTGCTTTCGGCATGGATTTCTGAACGTATTGGTGACGATTTTGTGCTGGATGCTACCGCACTTTCCCGTTTGGCAAAGTATGGTGACGATGCAGCGGCAAAAGAGGAATTTTTGGCAATCAAACAGCACAATAAAGAACGGCTTGCGCGCTATATTGCCAAGGCAAACGGTGTGTCGGTGGACCCGCACAGTATTTTTGACGTGCAGGTCAAACGCTTGCACGAATACAAACGTCAACACCTAAACGCACTGCACATTTTGCATCGGTATTTGGAGATAAAAGATAACCCGTCGGCAGACGTTGTCCCGCGCACCTATATTTTCGGTGCCAAAGCAGCACCAAGCTATGCCATGGCAAAAGAAATCATTCATCTGCTTTGCACCATTGCCAAAATGATAGAAAACGATGCGTCGGTGCGGGATAAACTGCGGGTGGTGTACCTGGAAGATTACCGTGTCACGCTGGCAGAACTGTTGATGCCGGCGGCAGATATCAGCGAACAAATTTCGCTGGCGGGTACCGAGGCGAGCGGTACCGGTAACATGAAACTGATGATGAACGGTGCCATAACCTTGGGCACACTCGACGGCGCCAACGTGGAAATTTGCGAACAAGTCGGCAAGGAGAATATGTTCTTGTTCGGCATGAAAAAACACGAAGTCGACGAGCGGCGAAACAGTTACGAGCCGTGGCGCATTGCGCAAGTCGACAAACGCTTGCGCCGCGTGTTTGATTTGCTGGAAAAGGGAATAGAAGGTGTGCGCTTTACCACCCTTGCGCAGTCGCTTTTACAACACGACCCGTATATGGTACTGGCGGATTTCGATGCGTATTGCGCGGCGCAGAGGCGTTCTGCCAAAACGTATCGCGACCGTGTCCTTTGGGGGCGCATGGCATTACTCAACACCGCCCAAAGCGGCATTTTTTCCGCCGACCGCTCGGTACGCGACTACGCAAACACCATCTGGCATGCTTAAAAGTTACAGTAACAATCAACGGGCGGATAGCATCCGCCCGTTGATTGTCTTTGTGCAAATCATGCAACGATTTTGCCGATAAACGTATCGTTTTTAGAGGTCTTGCTTTATGTATTTATTCGTGCTACAATGAATTTAACCGAAATAAGGAGGGGTCCCTATGGATGGTATTTTATCGCAACTCAGTCCCCGCATGGAACGGGCAATCAATTTAATGAGCGACGAAGAATTTGGCCGCGCCATCAACGTGCTCAACCAAGAATTGGACGAGCACCCGAAAAACAGTGAGGCCTACTGGTTGCAACTGTTGGCACAGCGACAATGTGTTACCGAGGAAACGCTCATTAATCGTGGTATTCCTTTCACCAATGAGCGGTTATACACCTACGCTTGCCGCTACGCTACCGAAAAACAGAAAGAACACTATGAAAAGGTTGCCGAAAAAACATTGTTTTTCACGCATACCAAAGTGTTGCGGTGCGCTGCGGAAAACGACGTATTTCGTATGAACAAGTGGATTGGGCATTACGCCGCTGCTTGTCCCGAAAACGACTCGTTCAACGCCATACATAAGTTGCTTGAAAAAGCAGGCGGATTAGCCATCCCCGGTGAACATTCGTTGGGGATTACCGCTATTTTGCATACCCTATACAAACAAAACAACAACGATGTCGATACTACCGATGTGGTCAGTGCCTTGGACAATATGTTTGAAACGTTTTCCAAACTGTTTGCCGCCAAAGCGACCGAGGCTGCCGTGGTATCGCTCAAAAACGTGGATTTTGATACTGATGCCGTCAAAGCCGATGCCACTTTGCGCAAACGCGCGACGGCCTTGTTGCAAGAAAGCACCGATATTCTGTGTTGGACCGACCCTGCCGCCGTGTGGGAAAAATGGGGCGGGAAACCGTCGCTTCCCGACACCTTGCCCGATGGTTCTCCCACTGCCGCAAAGGAGCGGTGGACGTTGTTTGTAAAACAACTGTTGAACACCGATGTGCAGTGGACAATCGCTCGTTATGCGGTGGTCGATGCGTTGTACGACAAACTCGACGACGAAGAAGCCCGCGCCGCATTCCACCAATCGATTTTGGTGCGCAAAGACGTAACATCGCAAGAATTGCAATATGTGGCATTGCGCAGTCAAAACGGCAGCGAAGCTGCGTGGCGGTATGTCAAGACGCTGTCAAACGATTTGTCGGTAGAACTGCCGCCGCTGGATATCAAGAAAAAAGTAGACACCTTCTTAAAAAATCATCTTGACAACCACGAAAAACGCACCGCTGTTTTGGCGTTGCTAAACGAAAAACGCGCATGGGCTCTGACTTTGGAAAACCAAGTGTTAGAACCAATTACCCCCTGGGCGCAGCGCGCGTTACAAGCGCAAGACAGTCCGTATCAATCCGATTGGAACGCCTTTACCGAGTCGTTGCACCAAGCGACAACAGCCTACGTCACGGCGTGCGACGAAGCCGAAAACGCCGTAAACCAAGCGATTGCCGATTTTGATAACGAGTTGCAAACAAGCAGTCAACGCAGCGGCAAAAAAGCGGCAATCGTATCGGGCGTGGCTTTGATGGTTGCCGTGGCGGCGTTGGCCGTTTCGGTTTATTGGTTACTGGCACCGCAACAAGTACTCAACCATTCGGTTTATGTGTTGTACGGCTCCTTGCTTGGCGGTTGGCTTTTGCTTCGTCCCATTTTGACGGCGATTCAAAAAGCGCAAAAAGAGGCGCGCCGTTTGCGTGGAAAAACCAAAAGCGATGTGGCGCAATACACCCCGGCTTGCCGCCGCTTTACCAACTGGGCGCCGCGTCTTACCAACATTGCTTTTTTGATTTCGGTGGCGGCCCTTGTTTGGTCGTTGTTGACATTCAATGCGCACATCGGCACACTTCCCATTGCCGACGCTGACGATTTGTTGCTTCTCAACACCAACCCGTTAGGTCACTATCGGTTGGAAGCCGACCTTGATATGCAAGATAAAGCGTTACCCTCCGTAAAGTTCTTCTTTGGCGAGATTGACGGTAACGGTCACACCGTATCAAATGCCGCGTCAACCGATACCCCGTGGATTAAACAAAACTTTGGAAAACTGCAACACCTCACCTTCCAAAGCGGTACATGGCAACAAGCATTGGTAGGTACCAACCGTGGATTGTTGCGTGATATTTCCATCAACGGCGTCACCCGCACGTTTGGCGAAACTTTGCCGCAAACGTTTGAGTTGGCGGTACTTGCCCAAAAAAATGCCAAACTCGGCACGCTTGCTGACTGCCGCATCACCGACGGTGCCGTCACTTTCACGGCGGAAGAATATACTCATCCCAAAAAGTTTCGTTTCGGTACGTTTTCCGCGCAAAACAAAGGCACCGTAATCAACTGCCACACCAACACTCCTGTCACCTTCAAACTGGATTGGATTACGGGACAAAACAATCCCAACTATGAGTTGGGCGGATTGGTAGGTAACAACGGTGGCGTGCTGGACGGCTCGTCCTACACCGGCAAATTCCACACTGCCGTTACCGATAAATCAAAAACCGATGTTGCATCCCTTTACATCGGCGGCTTGATTGGCACAAACGGCAGTGCTTCGCGCTCGTTCTTCCATGGCGAATTGGCTGTCACCGTAACGGCCGACCAAACATCGCAAGGTGAGGCAATTTGCTCCGTGGGTGCCGTGGGCGGTCATACCGGTATGCAAAACACTTATGCGCAAGGCAAACTTTCGGTGGTGTGCCACGACAACGAAAACAAAGTCGTAAGACCGTATGTTGGCGCGCTTACCGGAACAATATCCGCAAACGATGTCATCCAAAACAGTTACCACGCGCTGTCTTGTTCGGTAAAAACCACCAACCAAAAAAACAAAACCACATCCTACGATTATTGCATTGTTGCGGGCCGTAAACTGCAATACGACCAGTCGCCCGACTTGGTAAACTCGTTTGTATACGGCACCAAGAAAGCTGCGAAGAGTTGTGGTCAAGAAGATTTGATAATCGTGAACAGTTATAAATCGGCTTCGATTTTCCCCAACGGCAAGAACTTGAAGCCTGCGCGTACCATGACAACCACCGCTTTTCTCACCGACACCTTGGGTTGGAGCGAGGAAATTTGGGAAATGAAAAACGGCAAACTCCCCACCTTAAAACCCGTGGTATATGAGAAAGAGTCTGCCGAGGAGACCGCTGCCACAACAACACAGCAAGAGGAGGCGAAGTAAATGGCTTTTGTTGATGTACTGTGCCCTGCATGCGCGGGCAAGATTCGCTTACACAGCGACATTAAAACGGCCTACTGCACTTTGTGCGGCGATTGCATCTCGTTGGACGATGCCATAAACGGCAAACTCAATGACGAAGCAATGAACACCTACACCGCCGACCAATTATACGCTATGGCGCGAGAAACCGACAACAACCCCGAACTGTTACACGCCGCCGCCCAAAAGGGCTCGGCCGATGCCAACTTGTTTATCGGTGTCGGGTTGGTTACCGACGGCGAGTACGAAGAAGCGTTGTCGTATTTGAAGGTAGCTTCCGATGCCAAATCTCCTAATGGTATGGCTATGTACGCTGCCACATTGTTAGATTCTCACAACGACCCCGCTGAGTACGATACCATTTTGTTCTTAATGGAAGAAGCACTAAAACTCGGTTGTGACGAGAACGTTGCCGACATTTGTCAAAAACGGCTCGAAGAACTGCGCCCGATAGTAAAGAACAATCGCCGCGTGCGGAGAATGGAAGCTGAGTACCAACGCGCGTTAAAGGAAAACGATTACGAGACCATTGAACGCTTGGCAAAAGAAGGCCATGCCGATGCCGCAGACATCGTGAATAACGTGCAAGCGAGTTTGGTGTGCTGTTACTATCAAAACGGTTTGTGCACCAAACAAAGCACATCGTATTACATAGCCCATTGCGATAACCCGCGCAAAGTCTGGTGTCCCGATTACAGAAAATCCGGCTGATAAACAAAAAAAGAACCCCCCGCGCTGGACTGCCCCAATTTGTGCGGACAGTATAAAAAGAACCCTATGGTAGATGAAAATTAAATTTTAAGCAACATACTGACATCGCTTTTCAAGTGGTGTCAGTTTTGTTTTTAGTTGGATACGTTGATGATTGTAGAAATG
>JAZNRV010000003.1:0-4253 GCA_045590855.1 Acutalibacteraceae bacterium
CACCTGCTGCTTGGGAAAAACCGCAAACACCTTTGACGGTTTCCCCTGTTTCGGGTTGGAAGCCGGAAACACCATGATACACGTCCGGATTGCGTAAAGCGTGTGTATAGCCTTGTCCCTTTACGGTTTCGACATGTAACAACACCGGACGGTTTAGAAGTTTGGCTGTTTGTAATGCCGAAGTCAAGTCGTGCAAATCATGACCATCGACGGGACCTAAATAGTAATAGCCCATTTCTTCAAACATGGAACTGCTATGATAAACCGCTTGTTTTAAATGCAATTTACCACAAGTCAGCAAACGACGAAGCGGCTTACCGACAAGCGGGATGGCTGCTAAGACATTGCCAAAATTGTTTTTTGCTTTGACGTAACGAGGACGAGAACGCAAACTTGCCAAATGGCGAGCGACAAATCCTACGTTACGATTAATGGACATACGATTATCATTCAGCACCACAATCAAACGGTCTTTATCGCGTCCGGCATTACATAGCCCTTCATATGCCAACCCGCCGGTGATGGCACCGTCACCGATAACGGCAACCACATAGTCATCCTTGCCTGCCAAGGTATTAGCCTTTGCCATACCGAAAGCCGCTGAAATCGAGGTGGAACTATGACCTGCCACAAACGTATCGTACTCGCTTTCCTCCGGACGGGGGAAACCGGAAACACCACCGTTTTTGCGCAACGTATTAAACTGCCCAAAACGACCGGTAAGCAGTTTGTGACAATAGCATTGGTGCCCGACATCCCATACCAAGCGGTCGTTGGGTAAGGAAAACTGTTTGTGCAAGGCAACTGTCAGTTCCACTACACCCAAATTTGACGAAAGGTGACCACCGTTTGTTGAAACGGTTTCGATGATTTTATGACGCAATTCATCGCACAGCTTGTCCAATTGTTCAAATGACAATTTTTGTACGTCATGTGGTGCTTGAATGTTTTTCAAAATTTCCATTTTGTTGTCCTTTTCTTTCTTTATGAACTTGAAGGAGTGTTAATTCAATGGGTGCGATGCAACAACTGTTCCGCTAAATAGCACAAATCGTTTCCTTGCTCGCCAAAAGCCGATACCGCTTGTATAGCCTTTTTTGTATAGTCTTGTGCTAATTGCCTTGCTTTTTCAATTCCAAGCAAAGATACATACGTATTTTTTTGATTTTCGGCATCGCTGCCAACCGGTTTTCCCAATTCTTGTGCAGTTGCGGTGGCATCCAAAATATCATCAATAATTTGAAAAGACAAACCAATATAGTACCCATATTGCCCCGCTTGTTCAATTTGTTCGTCACTACCGCCGCCAAGTGTGGCGCCCATTTTGCAAGCCGCCACCAACAATGCCGCAGTTTTACGTTCTTGCAGTTTTTTGAGCGTAGGTAAATCGATGATTTTTTCTTCGCTTTCCAAATCCAGCAACTGCCCGCCAATCATGCCATGGATGCCGGCGCACTCTGCCAAAATACGCGTGGCGGAAAGTTGAGACGATGCGGGAAACGTATTATCCGACAATGCCGTTTCGAACGCTAAATTCAGCAAAGCATCACCGGTAAGCAGTGCTAACGTTTCACCGTAGGCAGCATGGACAGACGGTTTACCCCTGCGCAAAGGACTGTTGTCCATACACGGCATATCGTCATGTACCAAGGAATACGAATGAATCAGTTCCAGAGCCGCCGCAAAAGCAAACGCTTTTTGAGGATTGCCACCGCTCATGCGGCAACATTCCATCAGCAATACGGGGCGCAGACGTTTTCCGCCGCCTTCGCAGGCATAGCGCATAGCTTCAATCAAACGATTATCCTCGGCAAGAGAAGAAAAAACCGTGGGAAGTTGCTTTTCAAAATATGAGAGATGTTGTTCCAAGGTAGCAGTATACAAGGACATTAGGATTCCTCCTTTTTGTCCGTGAGGGTAATTATCTTCTGTTCGGCCTTTTTCAGCGCATCCGAACAAAAGGCAGTTAAAGAAGCGCCTTCTTCAAACAATTTGAGCGATTCATCCAACGTGCATTTACCGGCTTCCAACAAGGATACGATTTCTTCCAGTCGGGTCATGGCACTTTCAAATGTTATGTTTTGTTCCATTATCTCATTTCCCCCTTGGTTTTAGCCGTTGTATAGCAGCTGAGTTCACCGTCGTGAACACGCAGCGTGATTTCGTCCCCTACTGCCACATCGTCGACGGATTGTATTATATTTTTACCGTGTTGCGCAATGGAATACCCCCGCGACAAAACTTGCAGTGGACTTAGCGCGTGAAGTTTTCCCGCGATTTCCGCCAAGCGGCGGTCAGAACGAGATACCGATAGCGCCAAAGCGCCCAAAAAACGTTTGAGGAGATAGTCAAGCCGCATGGCTCGTTCTTCTGAAAAATACAGTGGTGAACGCAGACACGGTTTTTCACTAATAGTTTCTATACGTTGCCGTTTTTGTTGCAGTATATTATGAACAGCGCGCTTGGCGGCAATATCAAGCAATGCTACACGTTGCAACAGTTCCGCTGCATCGGGGACCGCTAGTTCTGCCGCAGCAGACGGTGTAGGTGCCCGTAAATCAGCCGCAAAATCACAAATGGTAAAGTCCGTTTCGTGCCCCACGGCTGAAATGACCGGAATAATTGATGCCGCTACCGTACGAGCCAACGTTTCGTCATTAAAAGCCCACAATTCTTCCAAAGAGCCACCACCGCGTCCGATGATAATAACGTCCGGTGTTTGCGGGTGTTGGTTTTGGCGCATCGATTCAAACGTTTGCAGGGCTTGTACTAATTGCGGAGCAGCACCTTCCCCTTGCACTAACACCGGTAGCAACACAACCGTTGCCAACGGATAACGACGTCCTAAAACGTTGAAAATATCTTGTACAGCGGCACCGGTGGAAGAAGTAATCACTCCGATACAGCGTGGGTATTTGGGTAAAGGGCGTTTGCGTTCAGCAGCAAACAACCCCTCTTCTTCTAAACGTGTTTTGAGTTGCTCAAAAGCGATTTGCAGTGCACCCGCCCCGTCCGGTTGCATCTCATCTACATAGATTTGGTAGGCGCCGTCTTTTTCATACAAAGAAACACGGGCGCGTACAATGACTTTCATGCCGTTTTCGGGCATGAATTTTAAGTGCATAGCTTGAGAACGAAACATCACCGCTTTTACCAAAGCGGTTTCGTCTTTGAGTGAAAAATACAAATGCCCCGATTTATAGTGGTTGACAAAATTGCTGATTTCACCGCTTATCATGACACGACTTAATTGCGCATCGCTTTCTATGAGCGAGCGCACATAGCGATTCAATTGACTGACAGTAACGGTTGTCATGCCATCATCCTTTGTGTTGTAGTGCCGTCAGCACGGCGATGCCCGCAGCATTATCCGCCGAATATTCGGGAGGGGCAAAGTGCCCGTCAAAACGCGCGGTGAGTTCCTTTTTCAGTAAACTGTTTGACATAACACCGCCGGCAAAAAGAAGCGGCAATTTGCCATAGTGTGAAAACAGCGCTTTGGTCATGCCTTCCAGTGCTGCTTGAATACTGCGCAAACAAAACAGCGCAATTTCTGCCGGTGGGGTGCCTTTTTGCAACAAGGTTTTACACTGATTTTCCACACCGGACAAATGACACGACGCACCATCCAGTGAGGGGCGAGGTGTTTTTACCTCATTTTCGGCTTGCAATGCCAGACGTTCCAATGCCGGTCCGGCAGGAAAAGGCAAGCCAAGCATTCCGCCGACACGGTCGATAAGTTGTCCGGCTTTTAGGTCCAGAGAACTTGCCACTTTTTCACAAGAGATAACCGTTTGAGCACTCGGTTTTACCAACAAGGCATCCGTTGTGCCGCCCGAAACGTGGAATGCTAAAAAAGGTTCAAAACGCCAATTAAGCAACTGTGCGCCGTACAAAGCCGCCATCACATGCCCTTGTTGGTGAGTGAAAAAATATACAGGTTTATCCAATGTTGCTGCTTGTTGACGGGCAGCCCCTTCCCCCACCAAAAAACACGGCATGTACGAATTTTCGGTTTGCTGAGGACGGTTAGAGGCGCCCACCGCCACAATTTGCGGAACAGTACCGATTGAAAGGTGCAGTTTTTCAAACAATTCCGGCAGTTGACGGACATGGTGAAACACCGCGTCGCTCTGCCGCAATCCCAATTTGCCGTCGGCAACCGGTAAAAGTTGTTTTACTTGCCAAAGCACCCCCGCCTCAGCATCAAATGCCGCGACGGAGGTTGTGTAATTGCTGGTGTCCAGCCCTAA
>JAZNRV010000004.1:0-20312 GCA_045590855.1 Acutalibacteraceae bacterium
TGACGCATTATTGTGCCAAAAGTTTCCTTTTTAAGGAAATACTGCCTTATGAGGTGTGGGCATAAGGCGTTGCCGATTTTTGTAAGCGACGGTACAAGGACATTGCCGGAAAGCTAAGGAAACCCCAAAGAATACTGTATAATAGACAAATTTGCCCATGCAAGTTAAAAGGTAAATGCCGATAATCCCACACGTTCCAGCGCAAACGTAGGTTGATAAGGCAGCCGCTTAGATATTCCACCGCTGTCACTGCTACGCTACATACCAAAGCAGCCAAACAGCGGCTTTTGTGCCACAACCGATTACCGATACCACCAATTAGGTGAAAACACGTTCCCCCTACCACAAACATGGACGGGTGACTGCGCCCCCGCCACAACCATTCCAATAAAAGATAGGCTGTTCCACCAATGCAAAACAGTTTGATGAATCGTTTCATTGTTTTTTCTCCTTTCAACCCACTGACAGTGTTGGCAAAAAAAGAAAAAACAAACAGGCAGACATAATGAAAACTCATTATGTCCGCCTGTTTTTAATATTTTTTTACAAAGTTGCCGCCATGACGGCTTTGATGGTATGCATACGGTTTTCGGCTTCGCGGAAAACAACGGATTGTTCACTTTCGAACACATCGTCGGTGACTTCCATGGCAGTTCTGCCGAATTTTTCGCCCATTTCTTTGCCGACTTTGGTTTTTAAATCGTGGTATGCCGGCAAGCAGTGCATGAAAATAGTGCTTTCTTTGCCGGTAGCCGCCATCAATTCACGGTTGACTTGGTAGGGTGACAAATCGGCAATGCGTTTTTCCCACACTTCGACCGGTTCACCCATCGACACCCAAACGTCGGTGTAGATGACATCGGCGTTTTTGACCGCTTTTTGGGCATCGGTTTCAAAGGACAGTACCGCTCCCGTTTGCGCCGCAATTTGTTTGCATTGTTCAACCAACGCGGCATCGGGGAAATATTCGGCGGGACAACACGCCGTAAAATGTACACCCAATTTGGCACAACCGACCATGAGCGAATTACCCATGTTAAAACGAGCATCGCCCATGTAGACCATTTTGAGACCTTTGAGCGTGCCAAACTGTTCCTCGATGGTCAGCATATCCGCTAAAATTTGCGTGGGATGAAATTCGTCGGTAAGTCCGTTCCATACCGGCACAGAAGAATACTGAGCCAATTCTTCCACAATCGTTTGGCCGTAACCGCGATATTCGATACCGTCGTAGATACCCGAAAGTACACGGGCGGTATCGGCAATACTTTCTTTTTTGCCGATTTGCGAACCCGTGGGGTCCAAATAGGTGACTCCCATCCCCAAATCACGCGCCGCTACTTCAAAGCTGCAACGCGTGCGAGTGCTGGTTTTTTCGAAAATCAAAGCGATATTTTTGCCCTCGCATAAACGATGCGGGATGCCCGCTTTTTTTTGCGCTTTTAAGGTTTTTGCCAAAGCAATTAACTCGGTAATTTCTTCACCGGTAAAATCAAGCAGTTTGAGAAAATCTCTTCCCTTTAAGTTCATGCTATTCCCTCCGCACATACCGTTTTGAGAACTGCCACTGCACGCCTGAGTACATCCTGCGGGATGTTAAGCGGCGGCAGCAAGCGCACCTTTTCCTTAGCTGTCAGCACCAAAACACCTTGCTCACGGCAAGCCGCGACAATATCTTTGGCAGGTTTTTCGGTTTGGACACCCAACATAAGGCCCATACCGGTAACAGCTTTGACGCCTTTGGCACCTTGCAGTTCACCAATAATATATTCCGATTTTTGTTGTACCTCTTGTAACAGGGTATCGTCGATACGTTGCAACAAATTCACCGCGCCCGCACAGGCTACCGGATTGCCACCAAAGGTGGAACCGTGCAAACCCGCAGTGAGTACGTTTTGCGTTTTTTCGCTAAACAAAGTGGCGCCAATCGGCAATCCACCGCCCAAACCTTTGGCAGTGGTGACAATATCGGGGGTAAAGCCATAGTGCATATACCCATACAGTTTGCCCGTTCTGCCGTTACCGGTTTGCACTTCGTCGGCAATCAGCAACACGTTATACTCTGCCGCCAATGCCACCATATCTGACACAAAATCGGCATCCAAGGGCAGTACACCACCCTCGCCGCGAACTACCTCAAACATAACGGCGGCAATCTTGTGTTGTTGCAGTGCTGTTTTTAACGATTCGGTGGTGGGGTCGCAATGCACAAAACCTTCGGTCAGCGGTAAAAAGTGTTGGTGGAACGAATCTTGCCCCGTTGCCGCAAGCGTGGTAACGGTTCTGCCATGGAAACTGTTGTTAAGTGTAATGATGGTGTAATACTCCACGCCTTTGGTATCTGCCGCGTATTTGCGCGCGGCTTTGATGGCGCACTCGTTGGCTTCAGCACCCGAATTGGAAAAAAAGACTTTTTTCATATCGGTGCGCTCACACAGCATTTTAGCCAGTGTGGCGCATGGAGAAGTATAGTACAAATTGGAGGTATGTTGAACGGTGTTTAGTTGTTCGGTCACTGCTTTTACCCATTCGTCATCGCAATAACCGAAACTGTTGACAGCAATACCGCTACCCATATCGATATATTCTTTGCCGTTTTGGTCCCACGCAAGCGAGCCTTTTCCTTTGACAATATTCACCGGAAAACGTGCATACGTAGGTGCCACATAAGCGGCATCGGTTTCAAAGACAGTCACGGCGTTATTCCCCCTCAAACATGGTGCCGATACCTTCGTCCGTCAACGTTTCAATCAACAACGAGTGAGGGATTCTGCCATCGATGATAAAGACTTTTTTGACACCTTCCAAAATGGCGTTGGTGCAACATTCCACTTTGGGAATCATGCCATCGGAAATGATACCGCTTTCAATCAGTTCTTTGGTCTCTTTAACCGTGATATGCGAAATTAGTGTGGTGGGGTCATTTTTATCACGCAAAATGCCTTCGGTATCGGTGAGAGAAATTAAGCTTTCTGCTTGTAACGCACCCGCAATTTTTGCCGCCGCGGTATCGGCGTTGATGTTATACACCGCCCCCTCGTTATCACAACCGAGAGTGGAAATGACGGGAATGTACCCTTTTTCCAAGACATCTAAGATAGGTTGCGGGTTGATGTTCGTAATCTTGCCCACAAAGCCCAACCGTTCGTCTTTGACTTCGGCTTTAATCATATGGCCATCCATGCCGGACAAACCAATGGATTTGCCGCCGCAACATTCAATGAGATTGACAAGGCTTTTATTGATTTTGCCCGCCAACACCATTTGTGCTACTTCGACGGTTTCCTTGTCGGTGACGCGCAAGCCGTCAACAAATTGCGTTTCTTTGCCGATTTTGGCAAGTAATTCGGTGATTTCGGGGCCGCCGCCATGTACCAGCACCACTTTGACACCGATAAGGTGCAACAACACGATATCGCGTACCACGGAATTTTTTAATTTTTCGTTCACCATAGCGTTGCCGCCGTATTTGATGACCACGATTTTACCGGTATATTGTTTGATGTACGGTAAAGCGTGTACTAGAATTCTTGCCCGTTCGGCATTGGTAATTGTCATGTTTGTTCCCCCATCTGTACCTTTATCGTTACGTGCGGTAGTCCCCATTGATTTTTACGTAATCGTATGTTAAATCGCAACCCCATGCCGTGGCAGTGGCATTGCCGCTGTTCAAATTGATGGCGATGGTGATTTCTTTTTCAAGCAATATTTTTTTGGCAAGGTCTTCCGAAAAATCAACACCCGCGCCGTTTTTGCAAACGGCAATTTGGCCTGCCGCTGAAACAAAAGAAACGTCTACGGCATTGACGTCCACTGCCGCACCGCTGTACCCGATAGCGCACAACACGCGCCCCCAGTTAGCATCGGCACCAAACATAGCCGCCTTGGTAAGCGAAGAGCAAATCACGGATTTTGCCACTGTTTTGGCGGTTTTTTCATCGGACGCACCGCAAACGGCACATTCAATGAGTTTGGTGGCACCCTCGCCGTCACCGGCTATGCCTTTGCACAAATGTACCGTAACGGTGTTTAGGGCTTGCATAAAGGTAGCAAAGGCCTCGTTTTCGGCAGTGATTTCCGCGTTGCCCGCCAAACCGTTGGCAAGAATGGTTACCATATCGTTGGTGGAAGTATCACCGTCCACGCTGACCATGTTGAACGTGTTTTGAATGTCGGTGGAAAGTGCTTTTTGCAACAACTGGCTGCTGATGGCACAGTCGGTGGTGATAAACACGAGCATGGTCGCCATGTTCGGGTGAATCATACCCGAGCCCTTGGCAATACCGCCGATTTTGCATTCCACACCATCGATTTCAAAGGAAACAGCAATCTCTTTTTTGACGGTATCGGTTGTCATGATTCCTTCGGCTGCCGCATCACTATTGTTGCCGAGTCCCGCCACCAAAGCGGACATCCCTGCAGCAATGGGAGCAATATCCAGCGGTTGACCGATAACACCGGTAGAAGCCACCACGACATCGTTTGCAGAAATTTGCAAGGCGTCGGCAGTAATTTGGGACATTTGCTCCGCAATCTCAATGCCGTCGGCATTGCACGTATTGGCATTACCGCTATTGCAAATGATGGCTCTGGCTTTGCCGTCTGCCAAATGTGCTTTGGTAACGCTAAGCGGCGCGCCTTTGACCAGATTGGTGGTGTATACCGCCGCTGCGGAAGCCGAAACTTCGCTGACAATGAGCGACAAGTCGCGTTTTGTTTTATTCTTACGAATACCGCAGTGAATGCCGTTTGCGGTAAATCCTTTTGCGGCACACACGCCGCCTTTTATGATAGTCATAGTTATATCTCCAATCCCTCAGTCGGTGCCGTGCCGAGAACCATATTCATCGCTTCGATTGCGGCACCGGACGCGCCTTTGCCCAAATTATCATACCGTGCCGTGAGCAACACACGTTCTTCGTTACCGAATACCGACACCTGCATACAATCTTTTCCGCCAAGTGCCACGGCAGACAACAAGCCGTCGGCATCGGCTTCATCTGTATAACGGACAATATCACCGTTATATTTTTCGCGGTACACCGCTTTTATCATTTCGATGGTAACGCCGTTCGCCAAGTCCGAAGCAAAAAGCGGAACGGTGACTTCCATACCGCTATAAAAGTTGGAAACAATCGGGCAGAAAATCGGTGTGGTTTGAAGCCCGCAAACCGCCTGCATTTCCGGCAGGTGTTTGTGCGTTTGCGACAAGCCGTATTGGCGCGGTGCTGTTAACAACACTTCGCCACCTTCTTCATACTGGGCAATCATTTTTTTGCCGCCGCCACTGTATCCTGTGAGTGAATGGCAGGTAAGTTTGGCAGTTTTCGGCAAATACCCACTTTCGATAAGCGGATAAACCAGTGCGATAAACCCACTGGCATGACACCCCGGTACCGCAATACGCTTGGAAGCACGCAAAGCGGCCTCGTGCGCCGCGGACAATTCGGGAAAGCCATACGCCCACTGCGCATGAGTGCGGTGGGCGGTGGAAGTATCAATGATGACCGTGTCGGGATTTTCTGTCATGGCAACGGATTCTTTTGCCGCCTCATCGGGCAAGCATAAAAAAGCGATATCTGCCATGTTAAGCATCTTTTTCCGACTTTCGGGGTTTTTGCGTTCTTCGTCGGAAAGGGTTAGCAATTCGATATCCGTTCTATCGGCTAATCGTTCATAAATACGCAAACCCGTGGTTCCGGCTTTGCCGTCGATGAATACTTTTTTCATGTTGCTGTAAACTCCGTAATGTACTCGATTTGTTGTTCTACCGAAGCAAGACCTGTGCCACCGGCAGAAATGCGACTTTCTACACACGTGTGCAAATTGATGGCCGCATACAAATCTTCGTCAAAAATCGCGTGGAACGTTTTGTAATCTTGAAGCGAAAGGGCTTCCAATACCGTGCCGTGTTGCACACAGTGACCGACAATTTGACCGACCACTTTATATGCCGTGCGGAACGGCAATCCTTTTTTAGTGAGGTAATCTGCCAGGTCGGTCGCGTTGATAAAGCCTTTTTGTGCGGCTTGCAACATGTTTTCCGGCAAGGCTTTCATGGTGCTTATCATGGGAGTAAACACCGTTAAGCATTGTTTGACGGTATCCACCGCATCGAAAATGGCTTCTTTATCTTCTTGCATATCTTTGTTGTATGCCAGCGGCAACCCTTTGAGCACGGTGAGCATTGCCATTAAATCGCCGTATACCCTGCCGGTTTTGCCGCGGACCAATTCCGCGATATCGGGATTTTTCTTTTGCGGCATGATGCTTGAACCGGTGGTATACGAATCGTCTAATTCCACAAATTTAAATTCCCAGCTTGACCAGAGAATTACTTCCTCGGAAAAACGAGAAAGATGCATCATCACCGTGGCAAATGCCGACAACAGTTCCACACAAAAATCGCGGTCGGAAACACCGTCGATGCTATTGAGCGTGATGCCATCAAATTGCAGTGCGTTCGCAACCGAAACACGGTCGGTGTTATACGTGGTACCCGCCAAAGCGCAGCTGCCGAGCGGAGAAACGTTCATGCGTTTGACCGCATCCCTAATACGCGTGATATCGCGCGTGAACATCATGGCATAGGCAAGCAGGTGATGCGCAAACGTAATGGGTTGAGCGCGTTGCAAGTGGGTATACCCCGGCATGATGATTGTTTTGTGCAAGGTGGCTTGTTCGACAATAGCGCCGAGCAAGTCCTTGATTTGCTCCACGATTTCTGCCGCTTCGTCCCGCAAATACAAGCGGATATCCACTGCCACTTGGTCATTACGGCTACGCGCGGTGTGCAGTTTTTTCCCCACGTCACCAATGCGTTTGGTAAGTTCCGCTTCGACGAACATGTGGATATCTTCTGCATTTTCATCAATCAGCAAAGCGCCGCTTTGCAAATCATTCAGGATATTGCCCAGTTCGGCAATGATGCACTCCGCATCAGCTGTGCTGATAATGCCTTGCCGTGCCAACATGCCGGCATGCGCTACCGAACCTTGAATATCTTGCTTGTACATGCGGCTGTCAATATGTATGGATGAATTGAAATCATCCGCTTGTTTATCCAAAGCTTTGGAAAAACGCCCTGCCCACATTTTATCCATGATGGTAATTCCTTACTTTTTGTTATTTTTCGCGTTAACTTGCGCTTGTACCGAAATCGGCAAACCAAACAGGTTGATGAATCCGGCACTGTCTTTTTGGTCGTACACGTTATCTTCGCCGAAAGTAGCAATCTCTTCGCTGTACAGCGACCAGTCACTCCAAGCACCCGCTTTAATCATGTTGCCTTTGTAAAGTTTGATTCTGACTTTACCGGTAACGTGTTCTTGCGTTTTGGTAACAAAAGCAGAAAGCGCTTCGCGAAGCGGTGTGTACCATTGACCGTTATACAGTAAATCGGCAAAGGTGATAGCCAATTCTTGTTTTTTGTGCATGGTCATTTTGTCTAAGCACAAAGTTTCCAGATAGTTATGTGCAAAATACAGAATCTCGCCACCGGGTGTTTCGTACACGCCACGGCATTTCATGCCGACCAAGCGATTTTCCACAATGTCTAACAAGCCAATACCGTTGGCACCGCCGAGTTCGTTGAGTTTGAGAATGATTTCCTTAGCAGACATTTTGGTATCGTTGAGTGCCACGGGAACACCTTGTTCAAACTCCAAGGTGATGTAAGTGGGAACATCGGGTGCTTGCAAGGGCGAAACACCCATTTCCAAAAAACCTTCCTTTTCGTACAACGGTTCGTTGCCGGTATCTTCCAAATCCAAGCCTTCGTGCGACAAGTGCCACAAGTTCTTATCTTTGGAATAGTTGGTTTCACGATTGATTTTAAGCGGAACGTTATGCGCTTCGGCGTATTCGATTTCTTCTTCTCTGGATTTGATATCCCATTCACGCCACGGCGCAATAATTTTCATGCCCGGTGCGTAAGCTTTGATTGCCAATTCAAAACGGACTTGGTCGTTGCCTTTACCGGTACAACCATGGCAAATAGCATCGGCGCCTTCGGCAATGGCAATTTCCGCCAAGCGTTTGCCGATGATGGGGCGGGCAAGCGATGTGCCGAGTAAATATTCCTCATATTTGGCACCGGCTTGCATAGTAGGAATAATCATATCGTTGACAAATTCGTCCGTTAAATCTTCCACATACAATTTGGAAGCACCGGTTTTGAGCGCTTTTTCTTCCAAACCTTCCAGTTCGTCGGCTTGACCGACGTTACCGGACACGGCAATAATTTCGGGATTGCCGTAATTTTCTTTGAGCCACGGAATGATGATGGAAGTGTCCAAACCTCCGGAATACGCTAAAACCACTTTTTTGACTTGTTGTTTACTCATTTGAATTGCCTCCTATAGTTTCTCGCTTTGGCGAGTTTCAATTTTCATGCTTGTCATTATAACATGGGTGATGGGTTTATGCAATAGTTTTTGAAAAAATATTCAATGTCGTTTTGACGAATTTATGATATTTATCCTAGAATTATTTGTATAAAGCCAACAATTTTCCTTTTTTTTCAGAAAAAAGCATAAACTGTAATCTGTTTTTTATGAATAAATATACAGTTGTATTCATTGTTCGTGCATAAAAACAGCCGCCGACAAATTCGGCGGCTGTTGAAGCATGGAGTTTGGCGTTATCGTTTTACGTATAGTAACGGGTCGACCAACACGCCGTTTTTGATGATTTCAAAGTGCAAGTGTGGCCCTGTGGAATAACCGGTATTCCCCACCTTGGCAATATATTGTCCTTGCCCCACGCGGTCACCCGCTTTGACGTACAATTTACTGCAATGCGCATACCGTGTTTTAAAACCGTTACCGTGGTCTATGAGCACGAACAAACCATAACTCGGATGGGAGCCGGCCTCTTCCACCACACCGCCGTCAGAGGCGATAATCGGTTTTTTGTCGGTACTACCGTTGGAAATATCGATAGCACCGTGGAATTTCCCCCATCGTGAGGCAAAATACGATGAAATTTGTTTGGTGTACGGCAACGGCCATATGAACGTACCGGTGGCTTTACCGTCACCCAATTCGGTGTCACCGCTGTATTTTTGAGCACCCACCAGTTCAACTTGATGTACCGGCGCTTTGATATATTCGGTGCCGACAACCACGCGGTACTGTTCTTTACCGTTTACCGAAATAACTTGCGCGTATACCCGCTGTCTACCGCTTTTGCCTTGCACTTTTACTACACGGTAACCCAGAGGTAACGTTTCGGTTTCTTGGGTGATGGTTTTATACGGTGCTTTTTCAACATAGGAAATGGTGCGAATGGTTTTTACCGTTAAGGTAGAAGTATAGGCGCGCATCACATCTGCGGTAACAAAAGCAGAGGCAGGATACAAGCCACTGACCACCGATACTTTGGGCAAAAAGTCGGTAGTTACGCCTTCTTCCACGGGGTAACTTTCCAGTCGGTCATCCAACAAATTGTTAATGGTATCGGCAAGGGGTAAAGCACCGCGAAAAATACCATCCACGTACAAACCCGCACCATGTTGCACACGGTCGCCCATGGATTCCAAAATACGGTTACTGACTTCCTGCTCTTCCAGCAAAGGGGTATCACCCGCAAGGGACACGGTCAGTTGCGGTGATTGTTCAATTTCGAAAGAATCGTCCGCATTAATAACGGTATCCCGCACCAATGTAACCGCATCGGTATAGGTGTTTTCGTTGGCAATATAGCCAATGGAATTGCCCTCGTATTCCAAAGCCAACGCATATTCTGCGCTATTCCAAAAATGAACGTTACTGATGAGCAACAAAAGTGCCAGTGCCGGTGCAGCAATATTAAACAATGTACGAAACAATTTTTTGTACCGTTTGACCGCCACTACCGGTAAACGCATCAACTGAAACAAGCGTTGACGAAGTAACGACAATTTCCCCGCCTTTTTTGCTAAGCGAATTTCCCTAAATAAATGGCGAATCTCCTTGACTCCCTCACGCAGATAGCGCAGTAAAACAACATCCGCCACACGGCAAAACCCACGCCAAAGTGGTGTCCACAGCATACGGGTAAAGCGGACGGTCGTTTTGAGACATCGCACGGAGCGAACACCAACAATGTAGGCAAAACGATAGGCAATATCCCACCATTCTCCCAAATCTTGTTTTAACTTTTTCCAATCGATGGGTTGCACGACGTCTCACCTCACTTTTGCAAATTCCAAGTCATTATAACAGAAAACTGCTAAAATTGCAAGTTGGGGCAGTTTTTACACAATTTGGAACGATAATCCATGTTGCTCCAAACAGTGTTGCATATCCTCCGGCAGCGGGGCTTTGAGTTCAATATTTTCATTGGTCAACGGATGGCAAAAACGCATACTTTCGCAGTGCAAAGCGTGGCGCGGCATCACTTGTGTATCCGTCCCGTACATGGTATCCCCCGCCAACGGAAAACCTAACCAAGACATATGTACTCGTATTTGATGAGTTCTGCCGGTCTCTAACCTCAGTCGCACCAGCGTAACTTTGCCGTCACTTGCTAACGCCTCGTAATGCGTAAGGCTTTCCTTGCCGCCTTGACCCACTTCGCGAGTGATACAGCAACCCTCTTTGACACGTATTGGTTCGTTAATTGTGCCATTCCCCGTCAAACAACCAAGCACAATGGCAAGGTACGTTTTTTCCACTTTACCCACCATGGTATAGGCAAAATGCGAATTTTTGGCTATCAATAACAAACCGCTGGTGTTGCGGTCCAACCGATTGGTGGGACGAAACGAACACGTTTCTCCCCGACGTTCATAGTAACCGACAACCGCATTGGCAAGTGTCGGTTCGGGTTTTCCGGCCGACGGATGAACCGCCAAATACGGCGGTTTGTCTACGACCAACAAGGAATTGTCCTCGTATACCACCGAAAGCGGTAAATCGACGCCCTCAATGCGTACCTCGTCTTCGGGTAACGATAAACAAACGACATCACCCTCGGCGACACGGTCAATGGTACGGCGGAGTTCGCCACGGACGGTGATGCCGTTCTCTGTATGTTTTAAGCGGACGACCATGCGCCACGAAAGGCCGCATCCCTGCCGCAAAAAGGTTTGTATTGTCCCGCCGTCATAGGCTGACGGCACGGTAAATGCAAGTTGTTTCATAGGTCACCTCTGCGCTTATTATAAAGATTTATAAACAAAATTGCAAGTTTAGCAAGGAAAGACTTGTTTTTTTACCGAAATCTGCTAGAATAAAACGTGTATACCAAAAAGGAGGCGTTTCCATGGAAAAGGAAAAGTTTTATATTACCACCGCCATTGCCTATACTTCGCGCAAACCGCATATTGGCAATGCTTATGATATTGTGTTGGCCGACACGATTGCTCGGTACAAACGAATGCAAGGATACGACGTGCATTTTTTGACAGGGTCGGATGAACACGGCCAAAAAATCCAACAATATGCCGAAGAACAAGGTATTTCTCCCAAAGAATACGTTGACGGCATTGCCGCGCAAATCAAAGACGTGTGGGATACGCTGGGCACTTCGTACGACCGTTTTATCCGCACCACCGATGCCGACCACGAAGCATCGGTACAAGCCATTTTCAAAAAATTGTACGAGCAGGGCGACATTTACAAAGGCGAGTACGAAGGCAAATATTGTGTGCCGTGTGAATCGTTTTTTACTGCTTCGCAAATCGTCGACGGCAAATGTCCCGATTGCGGACGCGACGTGGTAGACGCCAAGGAAGAAGCGTATTTTCTGCGCCTTTCCAAATACCAAGACCGTTTGATGCAGTATTACGAGGAAAATCCTACGTTTTTCCAACCGGAATCTCGCCGCAACGAAATGATTAACAACTTCTTAAAACCGGGACTTTCCGACCTTTGCGTTTCGCGTACTTCGTTTACGTGGGGTATTCCTGTGGAATTCGACCCCAAACACGTTACCTACGTGTGGTTGGATGCACTGTCCAACTACATTACCGGTATAGGCTATCATCCCGACGGCAGCAGTGACCTTTACAAGCATTACTGGCCGGCGGATTTGCACGTGATTGGCAAAGATATTGTGCGTTTTCACACCATTTATTGGCCGATTATTTTGATGGCGCTCGGTGAGCCGTTACCCAAACAAGTGTTGGGGCATCCGTGGTTGCTTTCGGGCGAAGATAAGATGAGCAAATCCAAAGGCAACGTCTTGTATGCCGATGATTTGGCCAAAAAATTCAGCACGGATGCTGTGCGGTACTACCTGCTTTCGGAAATTCCGTTCGCGCAAGACGGTACGATTACGTATGAAAGTTTCTTAAATCTTTACAACGCCGACCTTGCCAACACCTTGGGCAATTTGGTCAACCGCAGTATTGCGATGACCAACAAATATTTTGGCGGTACGGTGCGTAAAACGGCGGTGGCAGGCAGTGAGTTTGATGCCGATTTAATCAAAACTGCCGAGGAAACCATCTGTCGTTACCATGAATTGATGGATGCTTACCGCAACGCCGATGCGGCTCACACGGTGATGGCACTTGCCAAACGTTGCAACAAATACATTGACGAAACCACACCGTGGGTGTTGGCAAAAAGTGAAGAAAACTTGCCGCAGTTGGAAACCGTACTTTATAATTTGCTTGAATGTATTCGCGTGCTGGCAACGTGCCTTAGCCCCTTCTTGCCCGAAACGGCACAAAAGATTTTTGCACAACTGCAAACAGAGAACACCGATAACGCGTTATGCGATTTGGCGTTTGGCACCACCGCCTCCTACACGGTGGGCACACCCGAACCGCTGTTTGCCCGTGTAGACGTGGAAAAAGTGTTGGCGGAATTACAAGCCGAAATGCAAGCAGAGGAACCCGAAGTCAACGAGACGGTGGCGTTCCTTTCGGAAATCGGTATTGACGATTTTGCCAAAATTGATTTGCGCGTTGCCGAAGTGGTGGACTGCGAACCTGTTAAAAAATCCAAAAAACTGTTACGTCTTACCCTCAACGATGGCAGCGGTACTCCCCGTGTAGTCGCTTCGGGTATTTCGCAATGGTACAAACCCGAAGATTTGAAAGGCCGCCGTGTGATTGTGGTTGCGAACTTGAAACCCGCCGTGTTGTGCGGCGTGGAAAGCCGCGGCATGATTTTGGCCGCCGACGACGGCGATGCCGCCAAAGTTATCTTTGTGGACGGCATGAAGCCCGGCAGTCAAATCCATTGAGTGTGATGCGCTATGCCGATTTTTGATTCACACGCTCATTATTTGGACGAATCCTTTGACGAAGACCGCGACGAACTGCTTTCCCTGTTGTTTCAAAACGGAGTAAGCGGCATTGTGGAAGGTGCCACCTCTGCAAAAAGTTCTGTCAACGCGGTGGAACTTGCACACCGTTACCCATCGTTTTTTGCAACGGTGGGGATTCACCCCGAAGAAGCCGACCGCGCTGCCGACGAAGATTTGGAAACACTGCGCCGCCTTGCCGCTGACGAAAAAGTGGTGGCGGTTGGTGAAATCGGGTTGGATTACCATTATGAGGATGCTTGCCCGCGCGAAAAACAAAAAGAGTGGTTTTGCCGTCAGTTGGAACTGGCAAAGGAGTGCGGGTTACCTGTGGTTGTGCACGACCGTGACGCGCATGAGGATACGCTTTCTCACTTAAAACGCTATCAACCGCGCGGTGTGGTGCATTGCTTTTCGGGGAGTGTTGAGTTGGCAAACGAAATTGTCAAACTGGGAATGTACATTGGCATCGGCGGTGTGGTTACGTTCAAAAACGCGCGCAAACTCACCGAAGTCGCCAAAGCGATTCCCGCTGACCGTTTACTGCTTGAAACCGACGCCCCCTACCTTTCGCCCGAGCCGTACCGCGGCAGACGGTGCGATTCTTCACGGATTTTGTACACCGCCGCCGCGATTGCCGCTTTGCGCGGTGTGAACACCGAAACGGTATTGCAACGGGGCGAACAAAACGCGCGTGCGCTATATAACCTATAACCTTTCTCCCCCGCCTTTTGGCGGGGATTTTTTTTGCAAAAGGTATTGACAAGTAAATTTTGGCGTGGTATATTCTAGGTGTACTGCGGTGAATAGTACACCTAATTCACAAAACAAACAGAAAGGAGGCTCGTTATGTTTCATATTGACCCGCTGTCGCGAAAGCCGGTATATGAACAGTTGATTGAGCAGTTGGAAAAGTTTGTGCTGACTGATTTACTCCCCGCAGAAACACAATTGCCGTCAGTACGCAGTTTGTCACTCGAACTATCCATTAACCCCAACACGATTCAAAAAGCGTATTCCGAATTGGACGTGCGCGGCATTATTTATTCCGTGCCGGGGATTGGTTGTTTTGTTGCCAAAAATGCCAAAGAACTGTTACTGGAACATAGCCGCCGCAAATTAACTCAGTTGCATGCACTGGTAAGTGAATTAGCCCTTGCGGCTGTTCCGCCCGAAGAAGTGATAGAGTGTGTGCGCAACGCTTATAAAGAAAGAGGTGTCAGTTTATGATTCAAACACATGGTCTTACCAAACGATTTGACGATTTTGTAGCCTTAGACAACATTTCCTGTACCATACCGCAAGGCTGTATCTACGGCATGGTTGGCTCCAACGGTGCGGGAAAATCCACGTTTTTGCGCGTGTTGGCAGGCATTTACCGCGCTGACAGCGGCAGTGTCACCTTTGATGACGAGCCGATTTATGAAAACCCGCGCAAAAAGTCAGAAATTGCTTTTGTCCCCGATGGGTTATTCTTCCTTGGCGGTGCTAACATGAACCGCATGGCAAAACTCTACGCTGCGATTCATCCCGATTTTGACAATGCCCGTTTTGTGCAGTTGACCAAGATGTTCGGCTTGGACCCGCAAAAGAACTTGAACACCTTTTCCAAGGGTATGAAACGGCAAGCCGCCACCATTTTGGCGCTTTCGGCGCATCCGCAATACATCTTTTTTGACGAAACGTTTGATGGTTTGGACCCTGTTATGCGCCATACCGTAAAAAACTTGATTTGCGAAGAAGTGCTGGAGCGCAACGCTACCGCCATTATCACTTCCCATTCCCTGCGGGAACTGGAAGACACGTGCGACCAACTTGCCTTGTTGCATAAAGGCGGTTTGGTATTGGAGAGCGATATTCAGAACTTGAAAACCTCGCTGTTTAAAGTACAAATTGCTTTTTCGCACGAATTTGGCGAAGCGGATTTCGGTATGTTGGAAATCCTCAACTTTGTCAAACGCGGTTCGGTTGCCAATTTGATTGTGCGCGGCAACCGTGACGAAACGGTGGCAAAGCTTTCGGAACTTTCGCCGATTTTGCTTGACGTGCTGCCGTTGTCGTTAGAAGAAGTGTTTACGTATGAAATGGAAGCGCTTGGCTATACTGCCGGCGGTATATTGGAGGTGTAAGAGATGAAAAAATCGTTTTTCAGTGCCCGTTTATACGTTGACGGTTTACGGCAACTGCGCCTCATTGGGATTTTGAGCACGATTGCCATCAATTTGCTTGGTATATTGCAACCGATTTTGCGGTGGCTGGACGGCGTAAACCACTATACCGTTCAACCGGTCAACTTTTTGGAGATGAATCCGCTGATTGTGTTGGTGTTTTGCGGTGTGGCACCGTTGATGACGTTATCGCTTTTCTCGTTTTTGAACAAGCGGGATGCTTCGGACTTATATCACGCTATTCCCGCTACGCGGCCTTGTTTGTTCGTCAGTTTTTTTGCCGCGATTGCCACGTGGTTGGTAATCGTTACCGCTGCTTCTGTTTTACTCACCACCGCGGCACACGCCCTCTTCCCCATGCTATACAGCATTAACTATGCCAACGTGTTGCTGACGGCTTTTAACGTATTGGCGGGTGGTTTGTCGATTGCGGCAGCAGTTGCGATTGCCATGTCGGTGACCGGTACGGTATTTGCCAACGTTTTGGTTTCTTTGTTGATTATCTTTTTGCCGCGATTGGTACTGCACCTTGTAACCAACGCAGTTGCCGAAGGTTTTCCGTTAACAAAAGATTTAACGATTTCGCCGTTGTTGGATTTTAAGTTTAACGTTCCGGTGGGGATGGTGTTCCAAGTATTTGTCGGCGGCAATTTCGAATCGCTTTCCACGTTTTCTTGCGGGATTTACACCTTGGTGTTGGCAGTGATATACTTTTTCCTGGCATTGTTCTTGTTCACCCGCCGTGCCAGTGAAAGTGCCGACAAAGCAGCCCCCAACCGTTATTGGCACGGATTATACCGCTTGTTGGTCGGCGCTGTGCTCTCGTCGGTTGCCACCATTGGTTTGTGTTCTACCTTTATGGAGGAATACCTTCCTTATTCTTGGGAATTTTTCTTCGTGATGTACCTTATTTCCGTATTGCTGATGCCGGTGTTTGATATTATCACCACCCGCCGCGTTAAAGGATTGTTCCGCCGCAGTTTGACAAGCGTTTTGCTTTTGGTAGTTGTCAACGTGGGGTTATTTGGTATCACCTATGGAACGTACCATGCGGTTTCCTCTTATCTTCCCAAAGCAGAAGAAATCACCTCGGTACGGCTGTTAGGTGCGGGAGAACCCGTTTCGATTAACGACACCCCCGATTATTTTGATTCCAAGCTTGCCAAAGTGGCGTTAAGTGACCAAAAAGTACGCGAATTAGTTTCCTCCCGCTTGCAATATTCGGCGGAATTGGTAAAAAACTCACGTTCGAAATTTTGGGATGCACAGCGTGAAATGGACTATATCCCCGTTGCCATTAAACAAAACGGCATCACCCGCAAGCGTCGCATTTTGATTACCAAAGACGAAGCAAGTGTTTTATCAACGGCGCTTTCCGAAGTGAAAGGGCTTGAGAAAATTTATACCACACTCCCCCCTGCTTCCAATTTAAGTTTCATTTATTTTTCCTCCGAACAAGGTTTCCATCTTAACGACACCAAACAAAAAAATGAGTTTTACCAAACGTTGTGTAACGAAGTAGCACAAATCGGGTTTGAAAAATGGTATGCGTTGTTACACGGGGACAAACTTGTTCAAGTCAGTGGAAAATACGAAGCTGTCCCTGTTGACGGCGTTTGTACCTTTCTTGCCCAAGCGTATGAGGGAAGTCGTTGGTATCAACTTGCTTTCACACTTTCTCCCGAAGTACTACCGGTGACGTGTGCAAAATATATGCAGTTGCACACTGAAATGCGGCAGCATACTAATGATTTCAACAAACCCTTAGCCTTTTTATCGGGTGAAAAAGAGGCAAAGAAAATGGATTACCTTTCCGCTTCCTACTTTGGGTTTGATGAAGAATACGGCAATTATTCGTTGAGTTTATACGACAGTGAGTTACAACTTTATACTGACCAAATCAAGGAATGGGCAAAAGGTATGCCGAAAGAAGAAGTGACCGATGCCACAAAACCGTTCATTTATTTGTGCGTGTCTGTTGCAGAGAGGAAAACCTCAGATGCTACCGGTTACACGTATACCGATTATGTGACTTATGATGCGTATTATCCTTGCGAACAGCCGCCCACATGGTTTATCCAATATCTTGAAAACCTTGACGAAAGTAAAGACTAACAATAAAACGACAGCATCGAAATTCGGTGCTGTCGTTTTACGTCGTGCGGCTCTACTTGATTTTATTGGAAAAAGTTAGTATAATGGAGTTTATCAAAACAATAAGGAGAGTTCCTATGACGGTTTTGGAAAACTACCAACGTTGGCTGGAAAATGCCACCGAAGACAGTGATATCACTACGGAGTTGGCCGCTATTGCGGGCAATGATAATGAAATTTACGAGCGGTTTTACCGTGAGTTGGAATTTGGTACCGCGGGTTTGCGCGGTGTGATTGGTGCGGGCGAAAACCGCATGAACATTTATACCGTGCGCAAAGCCACACAAGGTTTGTCAAATTACCTAAACACACGGTATCCCGCGCCGTGCGTGGTAATTTGCTACGATTCGCGTATTAAATCGGACATCTTTGCCAAAGAAGCCGCGCGCGTGTTGGCGGGCAACGGGATTGCGGTGCGGTTGTTTGCCGAATTAGCACCTGTGCCTGTTTTATCGTTTGCGGTAAAGCACCTGGTGTGCCAAGCGGGCATTATGGTAACGGCAAGTCACAACCCTGCCATTTACAACGGGTACAAATGCTACGGTGCCGACGGCTTCCAAATGACCGATGCCGATGCCGCGGCGGTGACAGAATGTATTCGCAATTTAGACATATTCACCGATATTCGTTTGGCGGATTTTGAAACAGCGGTTGCCGACGGACGCATTACCATGGTGGGTGATGACGTGATGGAAACGTATTTGAGTTGCGTGACAGCACAACAAATCAATGCGGGTATCTGCCGTCAAAGCGATATTCACGTAATCTACACGCCGCTTAACGGTGCGGGTAACAAGCCCGTACGCGCCGCACTCGAACGCATTGGGTTATCAAACGTCACGATAGTGCCCGAACAAGAATTGCCCGATGGCAACTTCCCCACCGCGCCGTTCCCCAACCCCGAACTGCGCGAAACGTTCAACTTGGCGCTGGACATGGCAAAGACGAGTCATCCCGCTTTGTTGTTAGCCACCGACCCCGACTGCGACCGTGTGGGAATTGCGGTGCTTCATAACGGTGAATACACGTTGCTTACCGGTAATGAAACGGGATGTTTGCTACTGAACTACATTCTTTCTTGCCGTGCCGAGCAAGGTACGTTGCCGGAAAATCCGGTGGTGATAAAAACCATTGTCACTTCCAACCTTGCCGAGCGCATTGCCGAAAAATACGGATGCGAAATGCGCAACGTTTTGACCGGTTTTAAGTATATTGGCGAACAAATTGTGGATTTGGAAAAAACCGACACCCCCGAGCGGTTTGTGTTTGGGTTTGAGGAAAGCTACGGTTGTTTGGTAGGTACTCACGCGCGGGACAAAGATGCGGTTGTCGCTTCGATGCTCATTTGTGAAATGACGGCGTATTATGCGGCACAAGGGTTAACCCTTTGCGACGTGTTAAACAGCTTATACGAGGAATTCGGTGTGTACCGTCACCGTTTGGTGAATGTGCAGTTTGAGGGTGCCAAAGGAATGGAGGCCATGGATGCGTTGATGACACGTCTGCGCACAACTCCGCCCACCGAGTTGGCAGGGTTGAAAGTGGTCGCGTTTGCCGATTACCTGTTATCACAGCGCAAAACGGCAAACGGCGAATGCGAAGTGTTAGAGTTGCCGAAATCCAATGTGTTGACTTTTGAGTTGGAACAACATGCCGGCGTGATTATTCGACCGTCGGGCACCGAGCCGAAAGTGAAAGGCTACGTTACCGCCACGGGCAATACGGTGGATGAAGCCGACGCCTTAACGCAAAAACTTTTGGCGGTAACGGAACAAATGATAAAAGAAGCTCCGAAAAAGAAAAGAGTTTGTAAGAAAAGGACGTAACAGTTAATTGATGGACACTTATTTTTGGATTGCCCAAGCCGTGGCGCTGATCACTTGCGCGGTTTCGTGCGCGAGTTATTTGGCAAAAAAGCGGTCTTCGTTTTTGGCTTGGCAATTACTCAATAACGTGCTGTACGGCGCCCAATATGCGTTATTGGGCGCTTTTTCCGGTGTGGCGAGTAATGCGATTTCGGTTGTCAAGTACGTTGTTTTTTGGCAAAACGAAAAGAAAGCTCAAGAAAACAAAAAAGTACGTTGCTGATTTTTTTGGGGCTTAGTTTAGGAATTGGGTTATTTTTCCTAAACGGGTGGCACACCGTGGTGCCGCTTGTTACCTCTTTGCTTTTCACTTTTGCTGCATGGCAAAAAAATGGCCGCCTATTACGCATTATCGGTATTGCATGTTGCGCGTTGTGGATATGGTATAATTTGTCGGTACGCGCTTATGTGAGTGCGGTGTACTCGTTTGCTGAATTGCTTTGCGCTTTGGTGACACTGATAAAACGAAAATAGTGCTTGTATTTTTGGAAGGATTTGCTATAATAATAAGTTGTAACAATTGTATATGAAGGGCGATAGAAATGAAACGTAAAGAAATTGCATCGCTGTTTGCCGATGCCGAACAATTAACCGAACAAGAACTCACCGTTTGCGGTTGGGTGCGCACATTGCGCCAATCCAAATCGCTTGCGTTTATTGAACTCAATGACGGCAGTTGTCTGAAAAACTTGCAAATCATTGTGGAAGAGTCCAAAGTGGCGAATTTTGAAGAAGTTTGCAAGCAAAACGTCGGCGCAGCGTTGTGTGTTTGCGGCAAATTGGTATTGACTCCCGAAGCTAAACAGCCTTGCGAGGTGCACGCCGCCACCATCACCTTGGAAGGTCCGTCCACTGCCGATTATCCGTTGCAGAAAAAACGCCATTC
>JAZNRV010000005.1:0-19471 GCA_045590855.1 Acutalibacteraceae bacterium
CAGGTCTTGTCTTCCTAAGACCGCTTGGCCTCCGACTTTACCGTTTTCGTCTTTGCCGTCAAGGTCTTTACCGTAAGCACCGTCTTGCAAAATGGAGGAGAAGAATTCGACCGCCAACGCAAAGCCGTAGCCTTTGTAACCGCCGAGGTCTTCGCCAATGCCGCCCAAGGTGGTCAATGCTGCTGTGCCGCCGCGAATCTTTTTGAGCGCAACGCCCGCATCGCCTTCTACCGCTTCACCGTCAATGCTGATGATGGTGCCGGGATGCACGTCTTCGCCAATGCGTTCGTAATATTCCACTTTACCATTTTGCGTAATGGAAGTGGCGCAGTCAAAGTTGAAATCGAATGCTTCGTCGGTGGGAACACCGATGGTGAAGGGGTTGGTACCAAACATACCTTCTACACCGTGGGTGGGAGCAACCGAGGGACGAGCATTGGTACCGGTCATGCCGATGCAACCGGCTTTTGCTGCCATGGAGGAGTAGTAACCGGCAATGCCGTAGTGGCAGGAGTTTCTCACAACCACCATGCCCATGCCGTATTCTTTGGCTTTGGCAATCGCCATGCTCATGGCTTTGTAACCAATCACTTGGCCCATACCGTGGTGACCATCAACAACGGCGGTGGTGGGAGTTTCTTTGATAATTTCAAAATTGGTAACGGCTTGTTGGATACCGGCTTTGATTCTGTCCAAATATACCGGTTTGAAACGGTTGACGCCGTGCGATTCAATGCCGCGTTTGTCGCTTTCCAACAAAACGTCAGCGCAAATTTCCGCATCTTCTCTCGGGATACCGTAACCGATAAAAGCGTCGATAACGAAAGAGGTAATGGTTTTCCAGTCCACAATGTTCTTTTTCATGTAAAGACCTCCTAAAAAATTATAAAAATTAAGAGAAACGCAAAGTAAAGGTATCGTCGATACCTTTTACTGCTCCGTTTCTCCAAATCTCTAAACGAAATATGAAATTGTGCAAGGCGTTTCTCTATTATTATATTACAATATCTTACTTTATTTGTCAAGAACAGAGCGTGTCATAAAATTGAGTTTTTATGTATGTGTAGGGAACAAAAAATAATTTTTTACAGAAAACAGAAAAACAGTTGACAAACCTCGTACGACGGTGATATAATAACCACTGCTGTACGCGAGGATGCTGGAATAGGCAGACAGGCACGTTTGAGGTGCGTGTGTCGTTGACGTGTGGGTTCAAGTCCCATTCCTCGCACCAAAAAGCGGTGTACCCAACAGGGTACACCGCTTTTTTTTACATTTCTACGTGATACGGTTTGGTGATTTCCAGTAACCGTGCTCCCAACGTAACGGTCATGAGTAATCCGTCTTCCACGTATTCTTCGTGCTCCACAGCGCCTTCTTTGCGACATTCTTCGGCCAAGGCACCCAAACGGAACGGGAAAAGAATCGTAACGCGTTTTCGGTCAGGAGGTAACGCCTCGGTAATGCGTTGCAACAAAGTGTCAATACCAAATCCGTTTGCGGCGCTGATGCACACGGCACCGTCGGGGTCGGATAACGATAAAGCGGGCGGTAAATCGCATTTGTTAAACACGGTGATAATCGGTGTGTCTGCACAACCAAGCTGAGTAAGCAACTGCCGCGTGACGGTCAGATGTTCTGCGGCATCGGGAGAGGAACTGTCACACAAATTCAAAATCACATCGGCCTCGACCGCTTCTTCCAAAGTGGAGCGAAAAGCATCTACCAAGTGGTGCGGCAAGCGGCGGACAAAGCCAACCGTATCAATGAGCAAAACGTTGCGCCCGTCGGGGAGTTTTAATGCGCGTGAGGTGGTATCCAACGTGGCAAACAGTTTATCTTCTGCTAATACCCCCGCAGCGGTCAAGCGGTTCATCAAGGTTGATTTTCCGGCGTTGGTGTACCCAACAATAGCAACGGTTTGCACATTGTCTTTGCGGCGGCGCTCACGGCGGCGCTCGCGTTGTTCTTCCACGCTTTTTAACTGTTCACGCAACGATTGAATACGACGGCGAATGTGACGTTTGTCACTTTCCAACTTAGTTTCGCCGGGACCGCGTGTACCGATACCGCCGCCCAATCGGGAAAGGGCAGCGCCTTGCCCCGCCAAACGAGGCAACAGGTATTGCAGCTGTGCCAATTCTACTTGCAAACGACCCTCTGACGAGCGGGCACGACCGGCAAAAATATCCAAAATGAGCATGGTGCGGTCAATAACGCGACAGGGGAGAGCGTCTTCTAAGTTGCGCTGTTGTGTGGCGGTGAGCTCGCAATCGAAAATCACCAAATCCGCTTCGGAGTTTTCACAAAGCAAGGCGAGCTCTTCCAACCGTCCTTGCCCCAAGCAAGTGGCTTTGTCGGGGGCTTCCCGTTTTTGTACCAAGCGACCGATACACTCGGCGCCGGCAGTATCTGCCAATTCTTCCAATTCGTCTAACGATATTTCCACGTCAAACTCACCGGTATCCACCGATACCAGCCACGCGCGTTCGCGGTAATCTTCTTCGGAAAAATTGGTTTCAAACAATGCTCTCATAATGACCTCCAAGCGGTTCTTTCTCACATTGTATACTATTTTTTTGCAAAAAGTCCATAGTCTATGCGAAAAAAGAGAAAAATTTTCAAGAAAGTCAAAGTTTTTATTCCCATTTGTCGAAATATGTGTTATAGTATAACTATCATAAATAGTTAGTGAAGGGATGGCAACAACTATGGCAGAAGGATTAACAAGCGAAACCATTTTCACCATGCCGAATCAAGTGGCACCGCTGAGCATTATTGCACAACCGGGTACCGAAGAATTGGCGGCAAAAATTGATTATTATTTGACAGATTGGGCGGCAAAAAGCGGTGTGCCGCGAGATACGTTTTTGATTCCTGCGGAATGCCCGCGCTTTTCGTCCGGCGACGGTAAGGGTTTGATTAAATCCAGCATTCGCGGTGATGACTTGTTTATTTTGGTCGATGTGGGTAACTATAACGTAAAATACAACATCTTCGGTCAACAAAACTGCATGTCGCCCGATGACCATTTCCAAGATTTAAAACGCTTGATTCAAGCGGCAGGCGGTAAAGCACATCGTATCAATGTGATTATGCCGATTTTGTTTGGTGGTCGTCAACATCGCCGCAATTACCGTGAATCGCTCGACTGCGCTGTTGCGCTGCAAGAGTTGGAACACATGGGTGTTTCCAATATTATCACGTTTGACGCACACGATGCTCGCGTGCAAAACGCGGTACCGCTGATGGGCTTTGATAATGTCATTCCTGCTTACCAAACGCTCAAAGCGTTGTTCCGTCGCTATCCCGATTTGCATCCCGACCGCGACCATTTGATGATTGTCAGCCCCGACGAAGGTGCTATGAACCGCAACATGTACTATGCTTCCACGTTGGGTGTAGACCTCGGTATGTTCTACAAACGTCGTGATTATGCGCACGTGGTCAATGGTCGTAACCCCATTATCGCCCACGAATATTTGGGCGATTCGGTGGAAGGCAAAGACGTGTTCATTGCCGACGACATTATTTCTTCCGGCGAATCCATGTTGGATATTGCGTATGAACTTAAAAAACGCAAAGCCAATCGTATTTTTGCTTATGCTACATACGCCATTTTCACCAACGGTTTGGAAAAATTCGACCAAGCATTTGCGGATGGTGTTATCACCGGTGTGCTGGGTACTAACTTGACTTACCGTTCCGACGAACTCAAAAAACGCGAATGGTTCTGTGAAGTGGACGTATCCAAATATATTGCTTACTTTATTGCTTCGCTCAACCATGACGTTTCGGTCAGCAAAATTGTGGATTCTCACGAAAAAATAAAAAAACTTCTCGAGAGCCGCAAATAAATCAAAAAAGCGGAAACGCACTTGTGCGTTTCCGCTTTTTAATTTTGAAGATATATTGTGCATAAGCACCCCTTTATCTCACATAAACTTTTATCAATAAGGAGGGCGCTTATGAAAGGTTATAAACGTATAATAGCCATCATGTTATGTTTTGTTTGGTTGTTGGCAGTGCCGGCACAGGCAAAGGTTGTTTTTTATGAAGAAGAATCGGGCGAAACGGCGTCGGAATTGATGGCGTGGAACGGTATTGACACAGAAGATACTCTTCCGACCGCCGCAGGAACAGCGTTGACGGTTGGCGGTAAATCTGCTGTGTTGATGGATTTCTCCTCGGGCACCGTGCTGTTTAAGAAAAACGAACACGAAAAACTTCCCATAGCCTCAGTAACAAAAGTGATGACGTTATTGCTCGTAATGGAAGCGTTGGATGATGGTTTGATTTCGCTCACGGATATGGTAACTTGCTCGCCGGAGGCGGCATCCATGGGCGGTTCGCAAATTTGGCTGGAACCGGGTGAAGTGATGAGCGTTCACGATTTGGTGAAAGCAGCAGCAGTGGTTTCCGCAAACGATGCGTGCGCTGCTTTGGCGGAACATGTTTGCGGGTCGGTTGAAGAGTTTGTGGGGCGCATGAATACACGCGCGGCAGAACTTGGCATGAACAACACACATTTTTTGGATTGCAGCGGCTTAAATGACGAAGCATATTCCACAGCGTATGATGTTGCGCTGATGTCCCGTGAGCTTATGAAGCACCCCACAATTAAACAATATACGACTATTTGGATGGATACTTTGCGCGATGGCAAGTCGCAACTGGTCAACACCAACAAACTGGTTCGTTTTTATGAGGGGATTACCGGCCTTAAAACCGGTACAACCTCGACGGCGGGACACAATTTATCCGCAACGGCTGAACGAAACGGACTGTCCTTAGGTGCTGTGATTTTGGGGTGCACCACCACCGACGAACGCTTTGGCGGGGCGCGAAAACTGTTGGATTACGGTTTTGCTAATTATACCTTGTATACACCGCAAATCGACCTGTCAGCTTTGACACCTGTACCCGTATTACACGGTGAGGAAGAAACGGTGGAACCACAAGTGGAAACTTTATCTCCGTTGTTATTAAAAAAAGGGGAAGAAAAGAAAATGACGTGCACCGTTGAATTAGCAACTGACGTGGAAGCACCGGTTGCAAAAGGTCAAATTGTAGGAACGGTGACGGTAAAAAAAGATGGCGAAACGGCAGCGGTATATCCCGTGCGAGCCAAAAACGAAGTGAAAAAATTACGTTTTGGCGTTGCTTTTTTAAGGATGCTTCGTTCGGCATGCCGATAAAACGACACAGTACGACAAGCACAAGGTGAAAAAGTTAATATTTTTTTGAAAAAATCACAAAAAAATGCACAGTAGCGGTTGCAATCAGCAAGGAAATATTGTACAATAAAAACAAGAAGAAAACGCGGAGGTTTGCCATGGCGGTTTCATTAGATACACGGTATTTAAAAGGTTTTGTCAGTGAACACGAATTACAAGGATTGCAGCCGCAAGTGACGGTGGCACACGAACTACTTCATACCGGCACCGGTTTGGGGAACGATTACCTCGGTTGGCTGACTTTACCGACGGATTACGATAAAGAAGAATTTGCTCGCATCAAGCAAGCAGCACAGCGTATTCAGCAAGATACCGATGTGTTTATTGCCATTGGCATCGGCGGCTCTTATTTGGGTGCCCGTGCAGTTATTGAATTTTTAAAATCTCCGTTATATAACAACCTTCAAAAAAACACACCCGATGTGTACTTTGCCGGTAACAGCATCAGTTCGGCAGCGCTTGCAGAATTGTTTCAACTGTGCGAAGGTCGCCGCGTGTCTATCAATATTATTTCCAAATCCGGCACAACGACAGAACCGGCCATTGCTTTTCGAGTGTTTCGTGATTATTTGGAAAAAACCGTGGGCAAAGAAGAGGCGCGTCGCCGCATTTACGTAACCACGGATAAAGAAAAAGGTACGCTCAAAAACTTTGCGGACTGCGAAGGGTATGAAACATTTGTGGTGCCGGATGACGTGGGCGGTCGTTTTTCGGTGTTGACAGCGGTAGGCTTGTTGCCGATTGCGGTGGCAGGTTGTGATATTGATGCACTGATGGCGGGTGCCGCCGAAGCGCAAAATGCGCTTTGCAGCCCCGATGTTATGCAAAACGATTGTTACCGCTATGCCGCGTTGCGAAACATTTTGTATCGTAAAGGTCGTGCGGTGGAACTGATGGTCAGTTATGAACCGCGTTATGCCCTGATGTCCGAATGGTGGAAGCAACTGTACGGCGAAAGTGAAGGAAAAGACGGTAAGGGGCTGTTTCCCGCTTCGGTTATTTTCTCGACCGATTTGCATTCGCTTGGTCAGTTTGTGCAAGACGGCAGTAACATTTTGGCAGAAACCGTGGTGTTGATTGATGAATCACCGGTCAACATGGTAATAGGGGAGGATGCCCAAAATATCGACGGGCTGAACTTCCTTTCGGGTTCTACCATGGCGCAAATTAATCAAAAGGCTTTTGAAGGTACGGTGCTTGCTCATACCGATGGCGGAACACCCAACATGGTGTTGCATGTTCCCACGGTTTCGGAACACGAACTGGGGTATTTACTGTACTTCTTTGAAAAGGCATGTGCTATATCGGGTTACTTGTTAGGCGTTAATCCTTTTAACCAACCCGGTGTGGAAGAATATAAAAAGAACATGTTTGCTCTGCTTGGCAAACCCGGTTACGAAGACCAAAAAGTCGCTTTGGAAAAGCGATTGGGGTAATTTGTCAGACAAACAAAAAACGGCAGTGACCGTCGAAAAGACGGTTAATATATACTGGGAGGAATTTTAATGATTACTTTAATCCTCGGACACAAAGGCTCCGGCAAAACCAAACGTTTGATGGACATGTGCAACGAAGCGGTTGCTCAGTCCAAAGGCAACGTTGTCTTTATTGAAAAGGACAACACCTTGACGTACAACTTAAACCATAAGGTTCGCTTGGTTGCTGCGGACGAATATGCTGTCAGCGGGTTTGATAGTTTTTATGGCTTTGTTGCCGGTATGTGTGCCGGTAACTACGATATCACCGATATTTTCGTTGATTCCACCTTGAAAATTGGTGGCGACAAAGACGGTCTGTTGGTGTTCGTTGAAAAACTTAACGATTTGTGCAAAAAATCGGAAATTCGCATTGTAATGTCAGTTTCGGCATCGGCGGATGAAATTCCGGCAAAAATCTTGGAGTTGGCACAAGCAATTTAACAAATCCCAATAACGGAGTGCCGTGTATGGCACTCCGTTTATCTGCTTTTTTAATTTTAAAAAAAGTCTTTGAATTTCAAAAAAGATATTGACAAACTCGGTGTGTGTCGGTATAATATTTTGCGTGACTATTGAGGTGAAGTATGCTTCTTCAATTACAATCCTTGTTTGTTGGCGAAAGGGAACAACTGCCAATTGATTGCACTTTGGATTTTTCAAAGTTGGAATGGAATGGTACATATCCCTTTCGTGAACCGGTAAAAGTGTTGGGACAGGTCAGTTTATCGGCCGGTGTTGTAACACTCAAAGCCGATGTTAGCTACCAATACGAAGGTGTTTGCGACCGCTGTGCCGCGCCCCTTTGCCACGAACGGCGATTCACGATGGAGCATATTCTTGTGGTTTCCCTCAATCACGAGGATAATGACAGCTTTGTCTTGATTGACAACTATCAACTTCCGCTGGACGAATTGGTGGAAGAAGATTTGCTTCTTGACCAGCCGTCAAAAGTGCTGTGTAGTGAAGAATGTCGCGGTCTTTGTGCGATGTGCGGCAAAAACCTGAATGATGGTTCTTGTGACTGCCGTCACGAAACGGTCGACCCTCGATTAGCAGCATTACAACAATTATTAGATTAGTTTTGATTATTTTAAGGAGGTGCTGACGATGGCGGTACCCAAGAGAAAAAGTTCAAAGGCGCGTCGCGACAAACGTCGTAACAATGTTTGGAAAACTGTGGCTCCCGAATTGGTGAAATGCCCGCAGTGCGGCGAATACAAACGCCCGCACCGTCTTTGCGGAGCTTGCGGCTATTACAACGGCAGACAAATTGTCAAGGTTGAACAATAAGTTCCCACCGGCTGTAAATGCCCCACAAACAACAAAGAACAGAGGGTGTGACCCGGTTTAGGGTTATACCCTCTGTTTTTTAACAAGAAAGGAGTATCGATATGGCAGTAACGGTAGCGCAGGTGCTGTTTGGAAGTGCGGCGTGGCGCAAAAAAATTGTTGCGGGTGATGTACTGCTTTCGATAAACGGGAATCCGATTGCCGATGTTTTGGATTATCGTTTTCATATCACCGAGCCGCGGTTAACGCTGGTGTTGGATACTCCCAAAGGCAACCGTACCGTTCGTATTCGCAAAAAAGAATACGAAGATATCGGCTTGGAATTTGAAACTTATTTAATGGATAAACAGCAAACCTGCCGTAACGGTTGTATTTTTTGTTTTATTGACCAAATGCCAAAAGGCATGCGGGAAAGTTTGTATTTTAAAGACGACGACAGCCGTTTGTCTTTTTTGTTTGGCAATTACATTACGCTGACAAATTTGTCGCAACACGAAATTGAGCGTATTTTAGAAATGCATATCAGTCCCATCAACATTTCAGTTCATACCACCAATCCCGAATTGCGCTGTAAAATGATGAATAATCGTTTCGCGGGAGAAACCTTGCAATTGATGAATCGGTTTGCCAAGGCGGGCATTCACATGGAATGTCAATTGGTGTTGTGTCCCGAATGGAACGATGGGGAAGAACTGGAACGCAGTATTCATGATTTGGCGGCGTTGGCACCTGCGGTACAGAGCGTAGCTGTGGTGCCGGTAGGTCTTACAAAACACCGTGAAGGGTTAACGCCGCTTCGCCCCTTTACGGCAAAGGAAGCGGCAAAGGTGATCGATACCGTTGAACGTTTTGGCGATTGTATGCTGGCGGCAACGGGGGACCGCGTGGTTTATGCGGCGGATGAATGGTACTTGTTAGCCGACAGACCTATTCCCGATGAGGAATTCTACGGCGAAATGCCGCAACTTGAAAACGGCGTAGGGTTGATTGCTTTACTTCGTTCTCAATTTACACAAGCGTTGGAGAACACCACACAAGATACCGCAAAGGGAACGGAAACGTTGTTGCTGACAGGTGTTGCAGCAGCACCGTTAATCGGTGATTTGTTGACACTTGCTAAGGACAAGTTTCCGCAAATAAACGCGCGTGTGCAAGCGGTGAAAAACGATTTTTTAGGTGAGACGATTACCGTAGCCGGTTTGGTGACGGGGACGGATATTTTAAAGCAAGTACAGCCGAACACCGTGCCCCGAATTCTTGTTCCCGACGTAATGTTACGACATGAAGGCGACCGTTTTTTGGATGACGTAACACCGCGGGATTTGGAAGAAAAATTAGGGGCATCGGTAGAGGTGCTCCCCGTTGACGGCGAAGCATTGCTTTTAGCATTGTTGCAATAGGAGGTGGCGATACAGTGGCAAAACCGATAGTGGCGGTGGTAGGCCGTCCCAATGTGGGTAAATCAACGTTGTTTAATAAACTGATTGGACAACGCCTGGCGATTGTAAAAGATACACCGGGTGTAACGCGTGACCGTATTTTTGCCGATTGCGAATGGCGCGGACGGCACTTTATGTTGGCAGATACGGGCGGTATCGAACCGTATTCCGATGATGTCATATTATCCCAAATGCGCCGTCAAGCACAACTGGCAATTGAACAAGCCGACGTTATTGTGCTTGTAACGGATTTGCAAGCCGGTGTGACGGCAAACGACAGTGATGTGGCAACCATGCTGCAAAAAAGCGGGAAACCGGTTGTCCTTTGCGTGAATAAATGTGACCGCATTGGCTCTCTGCCTGCGGAATTTTACGAGTTTTATAATCTGGGTTTAGGTGACCCCATTCCGGTGTCTTCTCTGCATGGTAGCGGTACCGGCGATTTGTTGGATGCCGTGTTTGAGTATTTCCCGCCGGAAGAAGAGCAAGAGGAAGAAAGCGATTGTATTAAAGTGGCGGTTATCGGTAAACCGAATGCCGGTAAATCGTCACTGGTCAATGCCTTGGCAGGGGAGGAGCGCAGTATTGTATCGGATATTGCGGGTACTACTCGTGATTCTATCGATACCGAAATCCAAACCCCCAGCGGCAAGTTTTTGTTGATTGATACTGCCGGTTTACGCCGTCGCAGTCGTGTGGATGATGCCATTGAAAAATACAGCGCTTTGCGTGCCGAGATGGCGGTGGAACGCGCCGACGTCTGTGTGATTTTGATTGATGGTGTGGAAGGCTTTACCGAACAAGACAGCAAAGTGGCAGGCATGGCTCACGAAAAGGGAAAAGCGTGTATCATTGCCGTTAATAAATGGGATGCTGTCGAAAAAGACGATAAAACCATGGCTAAAATGCGCAAAAAGCTGGAAGACGATTTTAGTTTTATGTCGTATGCACCGTTTGTGTTTATTTCTGCCAAAACCGGTCAACGATTAAATCGGTTGCTCGAATTGATTACGTATGTCAACGGGCAAAACACCATGCGGATTTCCACCGGTATGCTCAACGACGTGTTAGCCCAAGCAACAACGCGTGTGCAACCGCCGACGGACAGAGGTCGTCGTTTGAAGATTTATTATATGACGCAACCGTCCACTCGTCCGCCAACGTTTGTGTTTTTTGTCAATCGTGCGGATTTGTTCCATTTTTCCTATCAACGGTATTTGGAAAATCAGTTGCGCGAAACGTTTGGATTGGAAGGAACACCGATTCGTTTTATTATTCGTGAACGCGGTGAAAACAGCGGGAAATAGGAGATAATTGTATGTTGGCTTACTTACAAAACAGTTGGCTTGCGTTGTTGCTGGCAGCTGTTATTGCTTATTTATTGGGTAGTATCAGCTTTGCCATCATTGTCACGCGCGCGTTTTCGGGTGACGATATTCGCTCGTTTGGCAGTGGCAATGCGGGTGCTACCAATGTGTTGCGCTCGCAAGGGGTTTGGCCGGCGGTGCTTACTTTCGTGGGCGATTTGGGCAAAAGTATGTTGTCGGTATACATCGGTGGAGAATTACTCAAAAACTTGCAATTGAATCCTATTTTGGCATCATCGTATGTCGGTGAATGGAATGTGTATTCGCCGGAGAATTTGGCACTAGTCGGTTCTTATTTGGCAGGGATTTGTTGTATACTCGGCCATTTATATCCGCTGTATTTTGGCTTTCGCGGCGGAAAAGGCGTGATGACGGTACTGGGAATCACCTTGCTGTTGGATTGGCGTTCCGCATTGGTGCTACTCGCAGTTTTTGGTTTGGTTCTTCTGTTTACGCGCATGGTTTCGCTTGGCTCCATTGTGGCAGGAATCGTCATGTCGATTGTTACGTATGTGTTTCGCACTTATGTTTATCACCAACCATGGCCGACAGTCACGTTTTGTACGTTGGCGACTCTGGTGATGGCGATTATTGTTATCATTAAACATCGGTCAAACATTCGTCGCATACTTAATGGTACAGAATCAAAAATAGGAGAGAAATCACATGGCTGATATTTCGGTATTAGGTGCCGGCGGTTGGGGTACGGCTTTGGCGGTGATGGCTGACCGCTATGGACACCGCGTTACCTTGTGGTCGCCGTTTGCTGAGGAAGTTGAAACTATTCGCCGCCATGGGCAGCACGTTAAACTGTTACCCAACATTGCGGTTTCGCCTTCGATTCGATTAACCACGGATATAAAAAACACGGTAAAAGCGGATTTGTTGATTTTTGCCGTACCGTCTTTTGCTATTGCCCAAACGGCGCAGTGTCTTTGCCCGTATATTACCGAAAAAACAGTGATTGCCAACGCAGGAAAGGGCTTGGAGGAAGATACCTTTTGTCGATTTACGGAGGTTATCAAACGTGAAATACCGTTTACCGTTCCTGTGGCATTATCGGGGCCTTCCCATGCAGAAGAAGTAGGGCGTTCTCTCCCTACGGTAGTGGTTAGTGCTTCACAAGACATCACTGCGGCGCAAAAGGTGCAAACAACACTTATCAATCCTTCTTTTCGTATCTATACCACCAACGATGTGGTTGGGGTGGAACTCGGCGGCGCCTTGAAAAATGTTATTGCTTTGGCGGCGGGTATTTGCGATGGCTTGGATATGGGGGACAATACCAAAGCGGCATTGATGACGCGCGGATTAGCGGAAATCGCTCGCTTAGGTGTTAGCATGGGTGCAAACTTGGAAACCTTTGCCGGATTATCCGGTATGGGAGATTTGATTGTTACTTGCTCGAGTATGCATTCCCGCAACCGTCGTGCCGGTATTCTTATCGGGCAGGGGGTGGCGCCAAAAGAAGCTATCCAAACCGTGGGTACAGTAGAAGGTTATTTTGCCGCTAAAACAACATTTGCCTTAGCACAAAAGCAGGGTGTGGAAATGCCCATTACAGAAGCTTGTTACCGCATTTGTTATGAGGGCTTTTCACCAAAACGTGCGGTGGATGTCTTGATGCAACGTCCTTGCAGTTATGAACAAAACGGTCTTTGGATGACAAATTAAAAAATAAAACAGCGGAGAAGAAACCTTGGTTTCTTCTCCGCTGTTTTTAATATTAGTTTTCGCTGAAAATTACGGTAACGTTCGGGTGAAGTTGCAAGATGGAAGCGGGAACGCGCGGCGTAATCGGACCGAAAAACGCTTTTTGGACAATGTCTTTTTTGTTTTTACCATTGGCAATCAACAGCACTTTTTTTGCCGACATGATGGCACCCATGCCCATTGTCACCGCACCGGTAGGAACATCGGCTTTCGAAGCGAAGAAGCGGGCGTTGGCTTCAATGGTAGATTCGTCCAATGTGACACCGTGCGTTTCTTTGGTAAACACATCGTCGGGCTCATTAAAGCCAATGTGACCGTCAAGACCAATACCCAACAACTGCAAATCAATGCCCCCCAGAGAGGCGATTAAATCGTCGTATCGTTTGCCTTCTGCGGCAATATCGGTGGCACAACCGTTTGGCACAAAGGTATGGTCTTTGCGAATGTTGACGTGGTCAAACAAATTGTGGTCCATAAAATAGCGATAACTTTGGTCGTTGGTTCCGTCAAGCCCAATATACTCGTCCAAGTTTACCGAAGTGACGGTAGAAAAATCAATGTCGCCGTTTTGGTAATATTCAATCAACTTTTGATAAGCACCGACAGGGGAGGAACCGGTAGCTAAACCAAGCACACAATTGGGTTTTACCGTGATTTGTGCAGCAATGAGGTTGGCTGCTTTTTGACTGAGTTCTTCATAACTTTTGACAGTGATAAAATTCATACTTGTACTCCTTTTCAAATTTAATTAACGGTTTTCACGCAAGACAATGGTATTGCTGTTTTTGACAATGGAGTTTGCCGGAATTACACCACGCAATGAGGTGAGAGGGTAAACAGACGTGTTTTTGCCGATGACAGTTCCGGGGTTTAGCACACAACCACAACCGATATCGGCTCCGTCTGCCAATATACCGCCGATTTTACGAAGACCGGTTTCGTATTCTTTCTCACCATGGATGACGACAGGCTTTCCGTCGGATTTTAAGTTGGAGCAAATGGAACCGGCACCCATGTGTGCAAAATTGCCTAAAACGGAATCGCCGACGTAGTTATAGTGCGGGACTTGCACGTGATTTAACAGTACACAGTTTTTGAGTTCCGAAGAATTGCCGATAACGCAGTCTTCGCCCGTAATTACCGCGCCGCGCAAAAAGGCACCGGGGCGTATTTCGGTGCCGCTACCGATGATGGCGGGGGCTTCAATGACGGTATTCGGATAGATTTTTACGTTTTCGCCTACCAAAATTCCCGGTTCGATTTCCGTATATCCTGCCATGCCTTTTTTGATGAGCGAAAGAATATACTCTTTAATTTTCGGCAATATTTCCCAAGGATATTCTGCATTTTCAAATAACGGTTTCAAATAAGGGGTTTGGCAGGCGTATAGGTCCGCGGTTTTAACCAACTTAGTCAACCAAATGCCCTCCTTCTTTTATGACCTTCGCAATAAATTCGGCATATTCAATGCAGGTGTCTTCGCTTTCACTTTCAATCATAATACGAATCACCGGTTCGGTGCCGCTTTGACGGAGCAAAACACGACCTTTACCATTAATGCGCGCTTCGATTTCTTTAAGAGCGTCTTGCACGTTGCTGTCTCCCAAAACAGCCGCTTTGTCCATTACCCGTACGTTTTTGGTGTATTGCGGATACAGTTTTACCGGCTCTGCCAATGTTGCTAACGATAGTTTGGAATCGCAAATTTCCTCGGTAAGCATAATAGCTGTGAGTAGTCCGTCACCGGTTGTGGCATATTTTTTAAGAATAATATGGCCGGATTGTTCACCGCCGATGCTGTAATCGTTATTTTGCATGCACTCATACACAAAACGGTCACCAACGGTGGTTTGCTCACAACGAATGCCCAGTTCTTCCAAGGAAGAAATCAATCCACTATTAAACATAATGGTGGCAACTACCGTGTTTTTGTTTAACATACCACGGGATAACAGACGTTTCCCCAAAATATACATAATGGCATCACCGTCCACGACGTTGCCGTTTTCGTCAACGGCAATACAGCGGTCACAATCGCCATCAAAAGCAAATCCAACGTCTAAATGGTGTTCTTTGACCAGGTGGCACAAATTTTCAATGTGCGTTGAACCGCAACCGCGATTAACATTTAATCCGTCAGGTTCTGCGCCAATGACGGTTAATTGTGCACCTAAAGCACCAAACAAAGATTTTGCAATCATCCAAGAGGCACCGTTGGCACAGTCCAAGCCGATACGCAATTTTTTGTAGGAATTGGAAGCCAAGGAAATTAAATACCCGACATAGCGGTTTCTGCCCGAAACGTAGTCAACAATGCAACCGATATGCTCACGTCGCGCCCACGGAAGGTCGTTTCCGGAAACATTGAACGCTCGCAAATCGCCGTCAAGATATTGTTCGATATAAGCGGTGGTGGCATCGTCCAACTTTTCGCCGTAACGGTTAATCACTTTGATACCATTGTCGTAAAACGGGTTGTGTGAGGCGGTAATCATGATACCGCAATCAAACTCATCTTGACGTGTTACGTAGGATACACTCGGTGTAGTGGTAACGTGAAGCATATACGCATCGGCACCCGAGGCGGTAATACCGGCTACCAATGAATACTCAATCATATAACTGGAACGGCGAGTATCTTTACCAATGACAATACGCGGTCGGTATCCGGCTTTGGTGCAACCCGACAGTTCGGATGCGTAGTACCAACCCAAAAAGCGCCCAACTTTGTAGGCTTGGATGGATGTTAAGTTGAGATTTGCTTCGCCACGGAAACCGTCGGTGCCAAAATATTTGTTATGCGTTGCTTTTTCACCGGTGTGTTGGTCAATGGGCAATTTGTCGTATAACAATTCATCTGTCGAGATGTTAAACAATTCGCAAAGTTGCAACACCTTGTCAATTTGGGGCAAGGCTTGGTCCATTTCCCATTTGGACACCGATTGCCGTGATACGGCGATTTTTTCCGAAAGTTCTTCTTGCGAAAGACCGAACGCAGTGCGCAGTTTTGTGATTTTTTCACCTATCGTCATAGTATCATCTCCTTATTTCTCGTGCGGATATAGTATATTCCGCATCACAATAATTATTGTACGGTTTTGCAAAAAACAATACAACCAACTTTAATTGGAAGAATTGGCAACCAACAGTTGCGGAAAAACACAAAAACAAAAACGATTCCGCAATTATTTCACCTTTCTTTTATGAAAATGTAAACAAACGTTTACTTCGTGCTACAAAGGGAGATTATACGCAAAAAGAACACGCCCCGTTCAAAGAACGGGGCGTTGGCTGCGGAACTAGGAATCGAACCTAGACAAAGAGATTCAGAGACTCTCGTGCTACCTTTACACAATTCCGCAAAATAAAACTGTGTTTATTATACCCGTTTTTTTGGTTTTGTCAAGAAATTTTAAAAAAGTAAAGATTTTTCGGTATAAAAGAAGGGTACCGCCGAAAGGGTTCGGCGGTACGTGTTCTTACAACTTAAACTTATTTCAAGTTGTTTTCGTATTGCTGAATCATTTTTTTGACCATTTGGCCACCGATGGAACCGGCTTGTCTTGCGGTTAAGTCACCGTTGTAGCCCTGCTTCAAGGTCACTCCAACTTCGTTAGCAGCTTCCATTTTGAAGCGGTTGAGGCCTTCGCGAGCCTCGGGAACCAAACTGTTTTTGTTAGACATACGTTACACTCCTCAAAACTAAATTGGCATACTGCCTCTATTTCGTCTTGCGTTTGCAGTAGTAGTGTGCGTTTGCCTATTCAAAACATGCGTGTCAATTTGTGGCAATTTTTTTTATAAATCGTCAGCGTCTTGTTCGGGCACCGAATCGTCGTCGGGGTTGCCGGTGTAACTGCCCAACACATCCGATAAAATTTCACCGCGGCCCTCAGAGGGGATGGCTTTAATCATGTCTTTTGTGGGTTTTTGTTTACAAATGTTTTTGTTGCACTTTTTTTGTTCCGTAATAAACACTCCTTTCTAGTAGTTAGTATGTTCCGCTTTTATGATGTATAAAACAGAAGAATTTCCCAAAAATAAATTGACAAGATATGGTATTCGTGATAAAATTCAAAAAAAGAGGGAGTAGCCGGCGCAAAGCGCGCGGTATGTCAACATCATGACGAAAGTCTGGCATATCTTAAATGGCGAGACTCACGAATAGCGTCTTGCTGTATGTGCGTCTCAAAAAGGTGTTGAGTAATCAGCAGATACAGCAATGTATTTGCTGATTTTTTTGTAAAGGAGAAGATGTATGCGTTATTATGATGCCACGCCCGATGCCGTTTTACAAGCGGTAAATTCCACAGCGGAAGGGTTGTCTGCTGACGAGGCGGCAAATCGCTTGGAAAAGAACGGCAAAAACAAACTTAAAGAAGCCAAAAAAGATGGTATTATCAAACGCTTCTTTATGCAAATGACCGACCCGATGATTTTGGTACTGTTAGCGGCGGCTTTTGTCAGCGGTGTTTTGGCGGTCTACGAGGGCGAAAGTTTTACCGATGTTATTATCATTTTGTTTGTGGTAATTGTTAACGCGGTGCTTGGTGTGTACCAAGAAAGCAAGGCAGAAAAAGCGATTGAAGCCTTGCAGAAGATGTCTGCCGCCACCTCCAAAGTTTTACGCGACGGAAAAGTAGAGATTATCCGCAGCGAAGACATTGTGGTGGGCGACGTGGTCTTGCTGGAAGCGGGCGATGCTGTTCCCGCGGATGGTCGTATTATTGAAAACGCCAGTTTGAAAATTGAAGAAGCCGCACTGACCGGCGAATCCGTACCTGTTGACAAGTTGATGGATTTGATTCAGCTGCGCGACGGCGGAAAAGACGTGCCGCTCGGTGACCGTAAAAACATGGTGTATATGGGCTCGACCGTTGTTTACGGCCGTGGTATGTTTGTCGTGACCGGTACCGGTATGGATACCGAAATGGGTAAAATTGCCGGCGTTCTTGCTGCTGCCAAAGATGGCGAAACACCGTTGCAACGCAAACTGAGCCAACTTTCTAAAATTTTGACGTGGTTGGTACTTGGTATCTGCGTTTTGATTTTCGGCGTGCAATTATTGCGCGCGGGCAGTTTTGGCGTGGATGTCATTATTCATTCCTTTATGATTGCAGTGTCGCTCGCTGTGGCGGCTATTCCGGAAGGCTTGGCGGCAGTGGTAACGGTGGTGCTTTCTATCGGCGTTACCAACATGTCTAAACGCAATGCGATTATCCGTCGTTTGACGGCGGTGGAAACGTTGGGTTGCGCGCAAATTATTTGCTCGGATAAAACCGGTACGCTTACCCAAAACAAAATGACCGTTGTGGATTCTTACGGTGACAAGGAACTGACGGCGCGCGCCATGACACTTTGCTCGGATGCAAAGTTAGGGGATGACGGCGAAGCGTTGGGTGAACCTACCGAAGTGGCTTTGGTAAACTGGGCGGCCAAAGAAGGGTTTGACAAAAACCTTTTGGAAAAAGAAATGCCCCGTGTGGCGGAAGCACCGTTTGATTCCGGCAGAAAAATGATGACCACCTTGCACATCGTTGGCGGCAAAGTAGCGCAGTTCACCAAAGGCGCACCCGATGAAGTGCTCAAACGTTGTGCGTTTATTGTCAAAGACGGAAAAGTGACGGCAATTACCGATGCCGACCGCGAGGCGATTCTTGCGGCAAATAAAGCTATGGCAGACAAAGCATTGCGTGTATTGTGCGCTGCCTACCGCGAATGGGATGCCATGCCGAACGATACCACACCGGCGCATTTGGAAGAAAAACTGGTGTTTGTCGGCTTGGTCGGCATGATTGACCCGGTTCGCCCCGAAGTGAAAGCCGCCATTGAAGAATGCGGTCGTGCCGGTATTCGCCCGATTATGATTACCGGTGACCATATTGATACCGCCATTGCCATTGCTAAGGAATTGGGCATTTTGGGTGAAGGTCAACACGCTGTGACCGGTTCGCAATTAGACGATATGACGGACGAGGAATTTGCTGCCGAATTCCAAAACATTTCGGTGTATGCCCGTGTGCAACCGGAACACAAAACGCGTATTGTCAATGCGTGGAAATCGGCAGGATACGTTACTGCCATGACCGGTGACGGTGTTAACGACGCGCCGTCTATCAAATCGGCGGATATCGGTGTCGGTATGGGTATTACCGGTACGGACGTTACCAAGAACGTGGCAGATATGGTGTTGGCAGATGACAACTTTGCCACTATCGTGGGCGCTGTGGAAGAAGGCCGCCGTATTTATGATAACATTCGTAAAGCCATCCAATTCTTGCTTGGCTCAAACATGAGTGAAGTTATCAGTATTTTTGCCGCAACCCTACTTGGTTTTACCATTTTGGAACCTGTTCACTTGTTGTGGATTAACTTGGTAACCGACTGTTTCCCCGCATTAGCGTTGGGCATGGAACGTGCCGAAAAAGACATTATGAACCGTAAACCGCGCAGTGCCGATGCAGGCGTTTTCTCTAACGGTTTGGGCGTGGATGTGGCTTATCAAGGTTTCTTGCTTTCTTTGCTGACATTGGCATCGTACTTCATTGGTCATTTCATGGAATCGGGCAAATGGGAGATTGTTACTTCCGAACACGGCATTACCATGGCGTTCTTGACCTTGTCGATGGCAGAAATTGTGCATAGTTTGAACATGAGAAGCCAACGCGGCAGCCTGTTCAGTATGAAAGGACAAAACAAGTTCTTGAACCTGTCTGCGGTTGCGGCATTCTTGCTGACCACCTTGGTGTGTGAAGTACCGTTCTTAGCAAAAGCCTTTGGTTTTGCACCGGTTCATTTGGAAGAATACGCTGTTGCCATCGCTTTGGCACTGGCAATGTTACCGTTAGTAGAATTGGTTAAATTCATTCAACGAAAAACCATGCGCAAAAAATAACCAAAAAACCGCGCCGCAGGGGAGACCCCCCTGCGCTGCTTTTGCAAAAAAA
>JAZNRV010000006.1:0-2796 GCA_045590855.1 Acutalibacteraceae bacterium
CGACATCGTATTCTGTCAACATGGTTTGCAAAAGTACCTCTTCGGTAACATCCGTTTCTGCCATTTTCCGCCACAGAAAAGCACCGGTTTCGTTAAGTTTAATCAAACCTTTAAAGTTTAACGTTTGTTCACCTACCGCAACCACAACAAAAGAGCCGCACAATTCCCGCAACACAAAGTTTTCCTTAATTTTCATGGTAAATATATCCTTTCTACCACTGTAATTCTCGTTTGACAAGTTCTACCGCGTCTTCGCTGATGGTACACCCCAACAAATACATCGGGATAGTTTCAATCAACTTTTGGGTACAATCCAACACCCGCATACCTTGTCCCGCATCATAAAACGGACGAACCGTTTCGTTGTTAATACGCAGCAACGCTTCTGTCGGTGACAGACGACGTATACTGTTTTGCGAAGCGCGTTCAATAAACACCACCGCGTGTAACGGTACGGAAATGTTATGATTTTTATCGGTTTTACCACTCCACGGGGTACCGTAAACATACGGTTGCTCATCCACAAAACGAATGGCGGGTTTATCGTCGTTAATAGGAGTTACCTTTTCGCTATATTTTTTTTGCCACAAAGCGGTATGTGTGGATTTTCCCGTACCGGAAGGTGCCGAAAACACCACACCTTTCCCCTCGTAAGCAATGGACGAACCGTGCAAAACAACACCGCCCAAATACGCCAAGCGATTAGCAAAAGCCGCGCCGGTATACACGTATTCCCAATCGGTATCCGTCATACCGACACGACGGCGACCACTGTATAACTCAATATCCACCGCCGAATAATCGGGAAGGAAAAAAGTGTTTTGCAAAACTTTACCGCTCACTTTACCAACAGTAGAAAGAGCAAAACGACCGTCATCGAGTTTCACCACCGAAGTTGAACCGTTGCGCAACAGTTCCCGTCCTTGCGGTTTTTGTAACGCATCAAAAGATGTCACACGCAACATTAAATCCGACTGCTTTGGCGCAGGAATACTGTATTCGGCTAAACGTTTTTCAAAAAAATCAACATCGTTGCTCTGAAAAGATACCGTCATCCCTGCAATACAGGCGTGAAACATGTTACTCCCCCCGTTTTGATTGATTGATACGGTAAGATAACGTCATCAAACTATCCCCCATATGAACGTTTTCCACCACAGTTTGGGGATGATGTACAGCAATGTCATAATGACTGAAATTCCAAAAAGCATTGACACCGCAATTTATCAGGCGTTCCACCAAATGTGGTGCCGCTTCTTTCGGAATACATAACACAGCCAATTCGGGAGAAACATCCTGACAAAACGATTCCAATTCGGTGGTTGGTTGCACGGTAATATCATGGATGGTACTGCCAATCAGCGAATCGGCATCATCAAAAATACCAACCAATTCAAACCCTTTGTTGGCAAAACTGATATGGTTGATTAAAGCGCGACCCAGATTACCGACACCAAGCAAAATGGCATGTGACAGGGCACCTACCCCTAAAATGTGGTACAGCTCATCGTAGAGTTGTTCCACAGAATAGCCGTACCCCTGCTGACCAAATTCGCCAAAACAATTCAAATCTTGACGGATTTGCGAAGCAGTAAGTCCCATGCGCTCGGCAAGTTCACGCGAAGAAATACGCATGACACCGTTTTGTTTTAAATCGTATAAAAAACGATAGTAGCGAGGCAGTCGGCGTATTACCGACATCGAAATAGTTTCCTCTTTCAAGGTCATAGCACCCCTTTGTTATTGGTTGGCTTGACGCGTATAATCCAAAAGTCCTCCCGCTAACAACATTTCGGTCTGACGTACCGAAAATCCGGAATTTAGCGGAATTTCTTCACCGGTAGTTTGGTTTTTAAGGACAATCGGTTCCCCGTTTTGTAAGCGACGGCGAACATCCGGCAACTCCAGTTCGTCCCCCAATTGTATACGGTCATAATCCGATTCATTGACAAATGTCAACGGCAAAATACCGGCATTAATCAAGTTGGCAACGTGAATACGGGCAAACGATTTCACAATCACTGCTTTGATTCCCAAATACAACGGTGCCAATGCCGCATGTTCACGCGAACTGCCTTGCCCGTAGTTGGAGCCACCAATAATAAATCCTTTGCCCTCTTTGCGGCAACGCGCAGGGAATTGTTCATCGCAGCGCACAAAGCAATGTTCGGAAATCGCGGGAATATTCGAGCGCAACGGCAAAATTTTGGCGCCTGCCGGCATGATATGGTCGGTGGTAATGTTGTCGCCTACTTTGAGCAACACTTTGGCAGCAATCGCTTCTTCCATCGGTTTAGTTTGCGGGAACGGTTTAATGTTCGGACCGCGAACAACCTCTACTTCGTCCATGCGTTCTTCTTCAATCGGCGGTTCAATCATGTTGTCGTTGACCGAGAAAGAAGAGGGCAACGTCACCACAGGCGGTTCACCCAACGAACGCGGGTCGGTAAACACACCCGTCAACGCAGAAACAGCCGCAGTTTCGGGACTGACCAAATACACTTGTCCGTCAGCCGTTCCGGAACGGCCTTCAAAATTGCGGTTAAACGTACGCAACGAAACACCTTTGGAATTGGGTGATTGTCCCATGCCGATGCACGGACCGCACGCGGATTCCAGAACACGCGCGCCCGCGTCGATCATCTTGGAGAGTGCGCCGTTTTCGGCGATCATGTTCAGCACCTGCTTGGAACCGGGGGCGATGGCGAGGGACACGTCCGGATGAACGGTCTTGCCGTCGAGGATGTACGCGACCTTGAGCATATCATAAAGGGAGCTGTTGGTGCAGGAACCGAT
>JAZNRV010000007.1:0-7347 GCA_045590855.1 Acutalibacteraceae bacterium
TAACTATCTCATCAATTATTTTTTGTGGCGTATTGAGTGTTCCTTTTCGTCTTGGCATAAAAATACCTCCTATGGTAGTTGTTTTAATTCTACCATAGGAGGTCCTTTTTTGTCATTGTCCGTTTTTACTGGACTTGTTCACAATCTCTTTGCGGTCCTTTTATGATACACTTTATTTTTTGCGTCGAATGTTAAAACTGAACAACACCACAATCTGTGCAGGAATCCACACAAAAACCAACTCCCACGGGTGAATCACTCGGCAATAGACGTGGAGTATGTAATATACCATAGCAAAAATACCAAGCAATAACAAAGATACCACCATGGGGTGATATTTCACTTTGTGAAACACACTGTTAAGTACCAGCAAGGTAATCAGTGCCACCGGTATGGACACAATGAACACCAACCATATCGGTTCTTGCAAAATCCAACGTAACAGCACAAACGTCAACGTTGCCAAGGTAAATATGCTGAGCAACGCTACCGCGGTTATCATACCGGTACTGTATTGCACTTTTGCCGGTTTACCGTCCCACCCATCGTGCGAAGTCAGCATAAAATCCACGCTGACACCAAAGATAGTTGCCAGTTCCTTCGCAACAGTCAAATCGGGTAATGCTTCTGCGCGTTCCCATTTGGAAACCGATTTATCGGAATAGTTGATTTTTGCCGCCAATTCTGCTTGCGTCAATCCCGAAGCAGTACGCAGTTGGATTAAATTGCCGGCAAAAACATCTTTTAATTGCTCCATACATTTTTCCTTTCTGCTTCGCAGTGCAACACTTCTTTGACAATCTCGTCTGCCACATCCACACCGGTACACGCAACAATTCCTGCCATATGGGCATTGGAATTCACTTCACATACAAGCGCTCCTTGTTCGGATAACAACAAATCCACACCGCCAAAGTGCAATCCTAATAATTGACAACACTTGATGGCAAGAGCCGTTTCTTCGGCGGTGGGGGTATAAGCCTCCGACGTGCCGCCCTGTCCCAAATTTGCCCGAAAATCCGACTCGGAACGGCGTTTCATTGCCGCAACCACACGGTCACCTACCACATACAATCGTCTGTCCTCGCCGGCCGCTTCACGAACAAAACGCTGCACCAAAAAAGGACGGGCTTCGCGGGTATAAGCAAGGGCATTTAACTCTTTACGGTCGTGAACCAAAAACACTTGATTACCAAAGGAACCGTAACATTCTTTGAGCACCATGGGATAGCCCAATACGTTTTGAGCGGTGTCCAAAAATGACTTTATTGGGTCGGCAACATCCACATACGTCATGGGAGCCACCAGCGTTTCGGGCATTGGAATACCTGCCGCCGCTAACATGCGGTGTGTTTCGCTTTTGTCATCACATCGTGCAATGGAAGCGGCGGTATTATACACGCGCAGTCCCGCGCTTTCGGCGGCAAAAGCCAAGCGCGTATCTTTATCCCAAAACAAAAAGAAATCATCGGCTGTCAAAGCGGTGCCGTCTGCTTTTAAAATACGTACCGTATCCGAAAAACACGCTGTCAGCATCGTATTCGGCACCATGCACGACAACACGTTATGTTGTTGCAATGCCGTATGTAAACGCTGTACCGGGTCAGGTGGTGCGGCGTTCCAAAAACCGTTATATACAATATACGCTGTCATATCACACAAAACTATGCTCAACAGTCAGCACCACATAAAGATGCGGGTTGACCATTTGCAATCTCCGCTGAATTTCTGCTTGTAACGTTTCTTTTTGGGCATACTTAAAGGGAACTACCACGTCAAAAATCACGTTGGTCCGTTCTTCGCCAAACACAACCCGAAAATCGTGTAGTGTCAATGCCGTATCGATATCCCCCAACACTGTTTCAGTCAACATCCGCAAAGCGGAAACTTCTTCGTTTTCGGTATCCACAGGGTCCATATGTATGCACGATACTACGTTAAGTTCTTCCATTAACATACGTTCGATGGTATCGATTTGTTCATGGCTATGTAAAATATCGCCATGTGCGGGGACTTCGGCATGAAGCGAAACCAAGCAACGACCCGGTCCGTAGTTATGCACAATCAAATCGTGAATACCTACCACACCGTCTTGCGACAAAACAATGCGACGAATATCTTCCACCAATTCAGAAGACGGCGCTTCACCAAGCAAAGGTGAAATCGTTTCCCGCATAATGGAAAAACCCGCCCAAATGACAAACAAGGCTACCGCCACACCGACATAGCCATCCACCGGAATGGCAGTAATTTCGGTAAAAACAGCCGAAACCAACACAACCGCCGTACAAATCACGTCGTTACGGCTATCGGTTGCTGCTGCAAACAAAGCGTGGGAATGAATGCGTTTGCCGATACCACGATTAAAATGTGCCATCCAAAGCTTGACCGCAATGGCTATTATTAAAATAACGTTTGTTAACCACGAAAATTCGGATACAGTGGGATTCAGAATCTTTTGAAAAGCACTACCCGCCAGTTCAAAGCCTGCCAACATAATCAAAGCGGCAACCGTGAGTGCCGACAAATATTCCACCCGTCCGTGTCCAAACGGATGCTCCGCATCGGCGGGTGCACCTGACAAACGAAAACCGATTAACGTCACCACGGATGAACCCGCATCGGACAAGTTGTTAAACGCATCGGCAACAATGGCAACACTGCCGGATAAAATACCGGCTATCAGTTTGAACAAAAAGAGTGCCACGTTGGCGGCAATGCCAACGCCACCCGCCAATTTGCCGTAAGCGGTACGCACCGCTGTGTCGTTAACTTTTTCCGAGTTTTTTACAAACAGTCGAATCAACCGTTCAGTCAGCATGAAAATCCTCCTCGGGCACCATGTTTCGTCCCATGAGTTTGCTCACCGTTTCGAAAACGAAGCGGAAATACGAAACGCCGTAATGGTGAAAAGAACGTTCCTTAATCATTTTCATCAACTGGTCAGGGGTTACCCACCGTACTTGCGATACTTCCTCACGTTGCAAATGCATGTCCGGCACCGCAACATCTTTGCATACGAGCCAAATATCACACAGTGAATTACGCCGCGTAATTCTGCCCACTTTTTGAAATGCTTGGGGCGGCAAAGTAATCCCCAATTCCTCAGACAGTTCCCGTCGTGCGGCAGTTAAACTATCCTCTCCCGCCACAGCAGAACCACTGGTCACCGCCCAAACATTGGGCATTAGCTTACGTCGCGGTGAACGACGTTGAATCAAAAAACGACCAACCGAGTTGGCAACCCAAATATGTACCACCAAATGATATTCACCTGCGTGCAACCGTTCGCCGCGGCGGATTGTACGGCAAAGCGGTTTGCCGTCACGGTCAAATAAATCCCAATGTTCCGTTGCCGTCACCCCCTGTTTTTGCTTAACCAAGATATTATCTATTTATTTTAACCTTTTTTTGCGCAAAAGTAAACCTTTTTTTATTGACGAGATTTCACTCTTTGTGTACAATAAGATTTGGGGTGAATTCGTTTAATGGAAATGATGCGTTTAGATTCCTTGGTCATGAAGCAATTCGGCTTATCTGCCGAAAAAGCCAACGGACTGATTATGGCCGGTCGCATTTATATCGGTCACGTACCGGCAGACAAGCCGGGGGCTTCTGTTTGTGCCGACACGGTGTTGACACTGACCGAAAAAGCAAAACAATATGCCAGTCGGTCCGGCTACAAACTGGCCAAAGCGTTACAATGTTTTTCCCCCGCCGTGCAAGGCATGACGGTTTGTGATATCGGTGCCAGCAACGGTGGTTTTACCGACTGCTTGTTGCAAAACGGTGCCGCCCATGTTTTTTCGGTGGACGTTGCTTACGGCATTTTGGACTGGAAATTACGCAACGATGAGCGCGTAACGGTATTGGAACGCACCAATGCCCGTCGATTGACTGCCAAACAACTCGGTACGGTATGCGACATGGTCACGGCCGACGTATCGTTTATCTCACTTTCTAAAATTTTTCCCGCCATGCGTCAGGTGTTAAAACCGGATGGCGTTTGCATTTGTCTTATCAAACCACAGTTCGAAGCGCAACCGCGTCAACTCGGCAAAAACGGTGTACTTAAAAACCCCGAAGATTTACCGCCGCTTTTGTTATCACTTTTCACCCATGCCGCAGAAAACGGATTGTTTCTTCACGCTCTTACCGTTTCTCCCATTCACGGTACCAATGGCAACGTGGAATATTTGGCATATTTTACCGCCATTCCCACCGACCAAGATTTGTGGGAAGCCTTGATTAAAACAGCACAAAACGAACAACCCGACGATTAAACTTAATTTCAGGAGGCTGTACATGAAATTCAAAAATTTACAGTTACAACGAAACACCACGATATCTATTGCTACCGCTATGGTCTTTTGTGCTGTGGTGTTTATCGTTTTGTGGGGTTTTGGCAAATGGAATCCTACAGAAATAGGCACTGCCACCGCTGTCGAGGCAGCACAAAAAGTGGCGTGTTGTGGTGGTATTGCTTTGTTGCTCAGTGCACTTATTTTTGTGCTGACACGAGAATTACTGCGCAAACCCACCGACATTTCATCCAACCGCCCTGTTTGGTTTTACCCGCTTTTATCGGGTCTGCTTTCGCTTGGTGCCATGTGCGTAGCCTACACCTTTATCGGCATGTGGCCGTTTGGTGAAAAAACAGGTATGATGGTGGACATGCACCATCAATACGCCCCTTTGTTGGCGGAACTACGATACGACATTTTGCACGGAGGTAACCCACTTTACACCTTTGAATCAGGCCTTGGTGCCAATTTTCTTTCCTTGTTCGGTTATTACTTGGCAAGCCCTTTTAATTTACTGTTAATCCTTTTCCCCGAACGCTTATTAGCCGAAGGCATTTTGTTTATCACCTTGCTCAAAAACGCCTTGTGCGGTGCTATGTTTGCGCTTTGCGTACAACAGTTGTTTAAGAAAAAAGAGTTGTGCATCCCCGTTGTTTCGGTGATGTATTCCTTGATGGTATATCTTCTCGCCTATTCTTGGAACATTATGTGGCTGGACGTCGTCATGTTCTTACCGCTTGTCGTGTATGGTTTAGAACGTCTGTTGCGCACCGGTAAATATCTCACTTATACTCTTTCGCTTGCTTATTGCTTATTTGCAAACTACTACATTGGGTTTATGCTGTGCATATTCTTGGTGCTGTATTTTGCGGCATATTCCTTGTACGAACGCCGTACCGGCCGTGAAATCGGGATGGCTTTTACGCGCTTTGCCGGTTTTTCGTTGCTTGCGGGCGGTTTGGTTGCCGCACTGCTGATACCTGTGTTTTTGGCACTCAAAGCAACGTCTGCGGCAGGTGCCGATTTACCGGACCTTACCAATACGCTGGATATTTTCCAATTACTCGGCCGCCATTTGGCAGATACTTCCCCCACCATTCGGTCGGGCAATTTACCAAACATTTATTGCGGTGTTCTTACCGCTTTGTGCGTGCCGTTGTTCATGGTTAATAAAGAAATTCCGGTGCGCCGCCGTTTTACGTTTTCGGCGTTGTGGCTTGTCATGCTGTTTAGCATGCTCGTCAACTGGTCGGATTTGGCGTGGCATGGTTTTCATGCTCCCAACGATTTACCGTACCGTTTCTCATTTTTATATTCCTTTGTGCTGCTTTTGATGGCGTACGAGGTACTCAGTAATCTCAAAGCCTTGTCCCCGCGCCACATTGCGTTTGTTTTCTCGGGTGCACTTGTTTATTTGATGTTGGAAGAACGTTTTGGCGACAAGGTATATGACTTTGAGGTTATCTATATCAACTTAGCCTTGGTTGCTGTTTATACGGCAGTATTGTTGTTGGCAACGCACCGTCTGCTCCGCCAACGTGTGGCGTATGCCGTTTTGTTATTGGTTGTCACAGCCGAAATGACTTTTGGCGCCGGCAACACGTTGCTTACCATGAACAGCAAAGAATATTTTACCCGCCACAACGATTACGTGGATAATGAAAAAACCGAAACCATTCGCCTGGCTGTTGCAAAAACGCAATTTATCGGCGATGCCGCTGCAAACGGTAATTTTTATCGTTTGGAGTTTTTACCGCGCCGTACGTGCGTGGACACCTCGTTGTTCCACTATCGCGGTATTACCACCTTTTCGTCCAGCAACTATTACACCACCACCAAATTGATGGGCGGTATCGGTTATGCCATTAACGGTGTTAACAGTCACCTGTACCACTCCTTTGTGCCGTTTACGGATTCACTGTTGGGGATTCGGTACGTAATTATGGAAGCCGACCTTACAAGCCATCCGCAACTCAAAAAAATAGATACCGTCAAGCACGGTGAAACCACCTATCATATTTATGAAAACACCACCGCGCTCGGTATCGGTTATGTTGCCGATGCTGCTGTAAAAGATTACGCTTTTACAAAATATGCACCCTTTGCTTCCCAAGAAGAATTATTCACCGCATTAACCGGCAAGTACGATGAATTGTATGCCTTAGCACCCATTGAAGCGTTTGGTGATTCCGTCGGCAGCCTTACCCACACTTCGCCCGGATTTAGCGTTCAACCGGCAGATGGCAATGAAACCACATCCTTTAAGGCCACCGTGCAACAAGCCGGTCAAGTTTTCATATACGCCGATTGCAGTGCCGCCGATTCCATGACGGTACGCAGTGGCGGGAACGAATGGTCTGTCACTCCGCACGAACCGTATATTATTGACGGCGGGTATATGAGCGAAGGAACCGAAGTGCAGTTATCCGTTTCCTCCGACACACCGTGTGTCGGCAAATTCTACGTTGCCACCATGAATTCACAAACGTTTAATGACGGTATCAGCATGTTAGCCGATAATCAGTTGGTGATTGACTCGTTTAACGGCAACCGTCTGCAAGGTTCTGTCAACACCAACAAAGACGGCGTGTTAATGACCACCATCCCCTATGATAGCGGTTGGCGTGTCACCGTTGACGGTACTAAAGTGGAAACGTACGGTATCAATGACGGTTTCTTGGCTTTTGATATGTTTGCCGGTGAACACGAGGTCAAAATGGTTTACACGCCCAAAGGCTTGTGGTTGGGGGCGGCAATCAGCGTACTTTCTCTGCTTGTGTTAATTGCTTTGTTGCTGGCACCGCGCTTAAAGCGGCAAAAACCACTCCCGCAACCTGTTGCAGAGCCTGAATCGGAAGAAATCCCACCAGAAGAAGAATAAGCCAAAAAACACCGCGGAATGTCTGGACTGCCCCAATTTGTGCGGACAGTATAAAAAGAACCCTATGGTAGATGAAAATTAAATTTTAAGCAACATACTGACATCGCTTTTCAAGTGGTGTCAGTTTTGTTTTTAGTTGGATACGTTGATGATTGTAGAAAT
>JAZNRV010000008.1:0-5342 GCA_045590855.1 Acutalibacteraceae bacterium
GGTAAAAAATCGATGAAACACGCTGTTTCCGACTGGATGGAAATCGAAAAACAGCGTGGTATTTCTGTTACGTCTTCGGTGCTGCAATTTGAATATGACGGCTATTGCATCAACATTTTGGATACCCCCGGTCACGAGGATTTTTCGGAAGATACGTATCGTACTTTGATGGCGGCGGATTCTGCCGTGATGGTGATTGATGCTTCGAAGGGTGTTGAAAAACAAACGATTAAGTTGTTTAAAGTTTGTATGATGCGGGATATCCCTGTGTTTACCTTTATCAACAAAATGGACCGCGAAGCGCGTGACCCGTATGACCTCATGACCGATATTGAAAATGTGTTGGGAATTCGAACCTATCCCATTAACTGGCCTATCGGTTCGGGTAAAAGTTTTAAGGGCGTTTACGAACGCGAAAAAGAACGTGTTCTTTCCTTTACCTATAACGGTATCGGTCACGAAGCGGATGCCGAAGTTACCGACATGGATGACCCAAAATTACGGGATATATTAGGTGACTCTTTGTACGAAACATTGATGGATGACCGTGAATTGTTGGACGGCGCCGGCGGGGATTTTGACTTGGATTTGGTGCGTCATGGGAAATTGTCACCGGTATTCTTCGGCTCGGCACTTACCAATTTTGGTGTGGAGCCGTTTTTGGAAAACTTTTTGAAAATGACTACCTCTCCGTTGCCTCGTATGTCCAGTGAGGGTGAGATTGACCCGTTTAGCGATGATTTTTCTGCTTTTGTTTTTAAAATTCAAGCCAACATGAACAAGGCGCATCGTGACCGTATTGCTTTTATGCGTATTTGCTCCGGTAAATTCGAAAAAGGACAAGAGGTATACCATGTGCAAGGCGGCAGAAAAGTAAAATTATCACAGCCGCAACAAATGATGGCACAAGACCGCGAAATTGTTGAAGAAGCGTATGCCGGTGATATTATCGGTGTTTTTGACCCCGGTGTGTTTTCGATTGGTGATACCGTTTGTACCGCTTCCAAACATTTTAAGTTTGAAGGTATTCCGACTTTTGCTCCGGAACATTTTTGTTTGGTTCGGCAAAAAGATACGATGAAACGCAAACAATTTATTAAAGGTACTTCACAGATTGCCCAAGAAGGTGCCATTCAAATTTTTCAAGAGATTGATGGCGGTATGGAAGAAGTTATTGTCGGCGTAGTCGGCACCTTGCAATTTGATGTGTTAGAATATCGCTTAAAAAACGAGTACGGCGTGGATATTATTATGGAACGATTGCCGTACCAGTATATTCGCTGGGTTGCCGGTGAGGATATTGATGTAAAAACATTGGATATCAGCTCCGATACCAAACGCGTACAAGATTTAAAAGGAAACTATTTATTGTTATTTACCAACAGTTGGAACATTCAATGGGCGTTAGACCACAACAAAGGATTAGAGTTGCAGGAGTTTAGCCGTTAATATGAACATTCAAATTTTCGGAAAAGCAAAATGCTTTGACACCAAAAAAGCCGAACGCTTTTTCAAAGAACGAAACATTCCTTTTCAGCGTATTGCCTTGGAAAGCAAAGGGATGAGCCGTGGAGAATTGCTATCGGTAAAAGCAGCTGTCGGCGGTTTGGATAACCTAATTGATGAAAAAGCTAAAGAAGCTGTTCTTATCCGTTATTTAGCGCACGAAGAGCAACGTGAAGAAAAACTGTTGGAAACTCCCTGCGCATTGCGTACACCGATTGTTCGCAACGGAAAACAAGCAACTGTAGGTTACTGCCCTGAAATATGGGAACAATGGAGAAACACATGAAAAAACCGATAACGGATATTGCCGAGCCGTTGGTTGCGTGGTACAAAGAGCACGAACGGCTACTCCCGTGGCGTGAAACCCCTTCGCCGTATCGTGTTTGGGTATCGGAAATCATGTTGCAGCAAACACGAATCGAAGCGGTTTTGCCGTATTTTCAGCGTTTTATGGAAACATTGCCCACCATAAAAGATTTGGCGGATGCCGATGAAGACGTTTTGATGAAACTATGGGAAGGATTAGGATATTACAGTCGTGCCCGTAACCTTCAAAAAGCCGCCAAACGTGTTATGGAAGAGTTTGACGGAAAACTTCCTTCTACGTATGAACAATTGCTCACGCTCAACGGTATTGGGGAATATACCGCCGGGGCAATTGCGTCCATTGCTTTTGGAGAGCCGGTGGCCGCGGTTGACGGAAATGTTCTGCGCGTGATGGCGCGCCTGCTGGATGATGATACCGATGTGATGGAAACAAAACACCGAAAACAACTGACAGCACTGGTTAATCAATTGGTGCCGAAAGGGAGTGCCGGCGATTTTAATCAAGGTATCATGGAGCTTGGGGAAACCATTTGCTTGCCAAACGCCATGCCGCGTTGTTCAGAATGTCCTTTGAAGGAATATTGTGCCGTTGCGGGTCTTGAACGGGCACGGGATTTACCGACTCGTTCTGCGCCAAAAACACGAAAAGTAGAACAACGTATGATTGTTTTGGTGATTACCGATGAAAGCAAACCGAGTGTTTTGTTACACAAACGAAAAAAGGGCGGCTTGCTTGGCGGAATGTGGGAATTACCAAACACAACCTTAACAGATGATTTTCAAATTGAAAAACAACTAAAAGAATGGGGAGTACCCGCCAAAAGTTTAAAACCACTTTCTGCGGCAAAGCACGTTTTTTCTCACATAGAATGGCATTTGCAAGGCGTTCTTGTAAAAGCAAAAGCCTTTACACCAAAAGAAGGATTTCAATTAGTGTCTGCTGACGAAATGAAAAGATATGCTTTACCCACTGCATTTCGCGCGTACAGTAAATTAATACCAATGTTGTTAAAAGGGGAGGACGTACAATGAAACGGGAAGGTTACTTATCTTGGGATGAATACTTTATGGGGATTGCGCTGTTGTCTGCACAACGCAGCAAAGACCCCGGAACACAAGTTGGGGCTTGCATTGTTGGGCAAGACAATAAAATTCTTTCGGTTGGCTATAACGGTATGCCGATTGGTTGTAAAGATGACGATATGCCGTGGGACCGCGACGGTGCACCGTTGGAAACGAAGTACTTGTTTGTGTGCCATGCGGAATTAAACGCCATTTTGAATCATGGCCGCAGCGGTTTGGAAGGCGCAAAAGTGTACACGACGTTGTTCCCGTGCAACGAATGCGCCAAAGCTATTATTCAATCCGGTATCAAAGAAGTCATTTATTTGCAAGACAAATATGCCGAAACTGACTCGGTAATTGCATCGAAGCGTATGTTTGATATGACGGGTGTCACGTATCGCTTGCTTGAAACTCCGCATAAAGACATTACATTATCGTTATAATTTTGAAAGGGAACGTACGGATGAAAACCGTTTTAATTACCGGAGCATCACGTGGCATCGGTGCCGCTGCGGCAAAATTATTTGCTGCAAACGGCTATACGGTTGCTGTCAATTACCATCGTTCGGAAAAATGCGCCAAACAAGTAGTGGACGAAATCATCACAGCGGGCGGCGATGCTTTTTCGGTTTGCGCCGATGTCAGTGATGAAAAAGCCGTTCAAAGCATGATGCAAACCGTGTTGCAGCGCCTTGGGCACATTGATGTGTTGATTCATAACGCGGGTATCGCCGAACAAGCATTGTTGACCGATACCACGGCAGAACAATGGCACCGAATGCTCGGCGTACATGTGGATGGCGCTTTTTATTGTTGCAAAGAAGTAATACCTACCATGCTCAAAAACGGTGGCGGAAAAATTTTGATGGTGTCCTCCATGTGGGGCGTGACAGGCGCTTCTTGTGAAGTGGCGTATTCCACAGCCAAAGCGGGATTGATTGGTTTTTCAAAAGCATTGGCAAAAGAGTTGGGACCTTCCAACATTACCGTCAATTGCGTAGCACCGGGTGTGATAAACACCGATATGTGTCAAAACTTGGATGACCAAACCATGCAAGCGTTAAAAGAAGAAACACCGTTGCAACGAATCGGTACTCCCGAAGATGTTGCCAACACATTATTGTTTTTATCATCGGATAAAGCATCTTTTATTACCGGTCAAGTAATCGGTGTCAACGGTGGTTTTGTTATTTAATTTTTTAACAGCAGTGAGTGATTCTCTGCTGTTTTTTTATGCGTTTTTGTATATTCAAATTCACTCTGTTGCATACTACCAATAATCAAAACAGAAAGAAGGAGAAAATATGAAACTCATAAAACAAAGTGTAGCGTTGTTGATGGCAATGACAATGCTGTTTACGCTTGGTGCTTGCGCACGAGATGAAGGAGACGGAGACACTTCTGTGGTATCGTTAAAAGTTTGGGGTGCCCAAGAGGACCAAGCAATGTTACAAACAATGGTGGAAAATTTCAAAAAAGACCATTCGGAACAAAATTACAACATTACTTTTGGCGTTGTTGGCGAAAAGGATACGCAAACCAAAATTATGGAAGACCCGGAAGCAGCAGCAGATGTTTTTGCGTTTCCCGACGACCAATTAAATGATTTGGTCAAAGCGGGTGTCCTTTATGAAATTACGTTGGACATCGAAAAAATCAAAACCGAAAATGCAGAAGGTTCGGTATCGGCTGCCAGTGTTGGGGACAAATTATATGCGTATCCCATGACGGCAGATAACGGGTATTTTCTTTACTATGACAAAAGCGTTTTCAGTGAAGAAGATGTTAAAACAATGGATGGATTACTGGCGGCTGCCGAAAGACAAAATAAAAAAGTGTTAATGGATATCTCTAACGGTTGGTATATCGCCTCGTTTTTCTTAGGGGCCGGTTGCAAACTCGGTTTAGATGAAAACGGCAAGCAAACCTGCGATTTCAACAACGAAAACGGTGTTGCCGCCGGTGAGGCGATTAAATCCATTTGTGCACATTCTGCCTTTATTACGGGCGAAGATGCCATTTTGACCGGTGGTATCGGAAACACGATTGCTGCCGGCATTTCCGGCACGTGGACAGCCGATGCTATCAAAGAAAAACTGGGCGAAAACTATGCCGCCACCAAACTTCCTACGTTTACACTTGCCGGAAAACAAGTGCAAATGAAAAGTTTTGCAGGATATAAGTTGATGGGTATTAATTCAAACACCAAGCGTCCCAAAGAAGCCATGAAATTGGCACAATACTTGACAAACGAAGCCAATCAGTTGCTTCGTTTTGAAAAACGTGCGATGGGTCCTTCCAACAAAAAAGCGGCACAAAACGAAAAAGTAAAGCAAAATATCGCGTTGGCGGCATTGGCGAATCAAAACGAATTTGGTGTTAGCCAAGCCAATGTTTTGAGCAGCACGTGGCAGCCGTTGGAGGCTTTTGGTACTGCCATGGAA
>JAZNRV010000009.1:0-1789 GCA_045590855.1 Acutalibacteraceae bacterium
GTCGTGTACCGACAATAATCAACAGTTTTAATTTCCCGTTGTTTTGGAAAGAAACGTCGGAATAATCCAATTTAATATCCACAAAATTACCCCCTAAACAGAAGTTAAAAAATTACCATGTAATAGACAAAATCCGCCACAAAAGTGGCAGAATGTCTTACACTTCCTCAAAAAAAGTGTCGGGTTTATTGGGCGAAAAAAGTTCGTTCGCCCACATTAGCGTTACCAAGTCCTCAGTATCGCTAAGGTTGATAATGTTGTGCGTATAACCGGGGAGCATATGAATGGCTTCGATTTTTTCGCCGGAAACCTCATAATTGAGCACTTCATCCGAACCAATTTTTCGCAGTTGAATCAAGCCATGACCGGAAACAACAATAAAAAATTCCCATTTGGTATGATGCCAGTGTTGCCCTTTGGTAATGCCGGGTTTTGAAATGTTCACGCTAAACTGACCGCAGTTTTCGGTTTTAAGCAACTCGGTAAAACTGCCGCGAGTATCCACGTTCATTTTCAGCGGAAACGATACCTTTTCCTTGGGTAAGTACGAAAGGTACGTGGAATATAACTTTTTGGCAAAACTGTTTTCGGGAATGGGAGGCATCACCAGCGTTTTGGGTTGTTCGGCAAAAAGGTGGAGTAAATCAACAATTTCTCCCAAGGTAACGTGATGGGTGATCGGCGCGGCACAATACTTGCCGTTTTCCGTTAACACCGTATCCACACCGTCAAACTCGCAACGGTGCTCCACACCTTCTAAGGCACACAGCATTTCATCAATCAAATCGTCAATGTACAACAATTCCAGCTGTACACTGGGGTCATTGACCGTAATGGGCAAATCATTCGCTATGTTATGGCAGAAAGTGGCGACCGCTGAATTGTAATTCGGGCGGCACCATTTCCCAAACAGATTGGGGAAACGGTAAACCAAGACTTTGGCACCCGTTTCCTCGCCGTAGGAAAAAAACAATTCTTCGCCGGCTTTTTTGCTTTTTCCATATTCTCCGTCGGCGTAACGACCGACCAAGGTAGCTTGAATCGAGGAAGAAAGCATCACAGGGCAAGTGTTATTGTATTTTTTTAACGTGTCCAACAACGTAGAGGCAAAGCCAAAATTGCCCTGCATGAATTCCTCTTGGCTTTGCGGACGGTTAACACCGGCTAAATTGAAAACGAAATCTGCTTTTTGACAACCCTTTTCCAATACGTCGGCAGGAGAATCAATATCATACAGATACAACTCTTCCACGCTAATCGCCGGATGTGTGCGGTCTTTACCGTCTTTGATGCAACGTAAGGCTTCAACCAGGTTTTTTCCGACAAAACCGGCGGCACCTGTGACGAGAATGTTCATATTATAACTCCTTCGCCAATTCGTCGCGAATATATTCCAAAGTCAACAATTTTTCTTTTACTTGTTCCACATTTAACCGTTCGGTGTTATTGGAATTAAACTCCGTCAACGGATTGCGTGTTTTGTCACCTTGGTTAAAGTATTTGTCGTAGTTAAGGTTTCTCTTGTCAGAGGGAACGCGGTAGAAATTGCCCAAATCTTCGGCATTGGCACATTCTTCGTTGGTGAGTAGGGTTTCATAACTCTTTTCACCGTGGCGAATACCAATGATTTTAATGCCGCATTTGTGGTCTTTATCAAACAATTCCAGCACGGCTTTTGCTTGCGTTTCAATGGTACAGGCAGGGGCTTTTTGTACCAAAATATCACCCGAAACGCCGTGCTCAAAAGCAAAGAGAACCAAGTCAACGGCTTCTTCCAAACTCATAATAA
>JAZNRV010000010.1:0-15526 GCA_045590855.1 Acutalibacteraceae bacterium
TGTTGGGATTGTACCAAAAGCCGGTGACCAAAAAACCTTCTTCGCGCAAGGTGTCAATACAACTCACCGAACAGGGCGCACAGCAACTGTGCAGCAAAACAGAATTCACATTTCTCACCTCTCTTACTCAGTATAACACCCTTTTGAGAAAAAGAAAAGTACTTGTCAACATATTCCGTTGACTATTGTCGAAAAATGTGCTAATCTTTTAAAGATAGAGGGAATACGAAAGGATGTTCATTCCATGTCAGATACCACCCAGTTATTAGAACAAGAACAAGAAATTCAAACAGTCGCGGAAGAAGCACCCAAACCTGCCAAACGCGGTGCCAGACATGCCGCGCCCAAAGCTAAAAAGCCGTTGTGGTTGCGCATTGTGCTTTGGATGTTGTCCGGTCTTGGCGTAGCAGTTTCGTTGGCAGTTGCTTTTTTCCTTACCTTGTTTTACTCGCCGCTTTTACCTGAATGGCGCGACCAATACGTAATGATGACGTACCAAACCTCTAATCCGTGGTTGTGCACGTTGTTTTTTTCGCAAGAGTCTATCGACGCGGTGTTTGACCGTCATACCGTGGCAACACCGGAAGGGGAAACCAATACCGGTTTAATTGAAGTTCCGCCTGCCGATGAGCCGGAAGTGAAAAAGGAATTTTCCGTTTCGGAAAAATATGCCGGGGAAACCTTGTACGACGATGGCGAAGTGCAAATTGTCAAATTCAGCGGAAAAACCTCGCGGGGTAAATACACCGCGCGTCTTATCCAAATCAAAGACCCTACGCGGGTCATGCTTGGTGTAACCAACCAACTGGGCAAACGCGGACAAACCATTGCGGACATGGCACAAACCAACAACGCCTTGTGTGGTATTAATGCCGGGGGTTTTGTCGATGTCGGTGGTGTTGGCAACGGCGGGACTCCTACCGAATTGGTAGTCAAAGACGGTGTTCTTACCATTTATCAAGAAAAAGAAACCTATGAAATTATAGGTTTTAACTATGATAATGTGCTGGTTCTCGGCACGTATACCGAAGAGCAAATCCCTGCGCTTAACTTGCGTGATGCCATTAGTTGGGGTGTCTTGCGCTGGAAACCGACATTGATTCTTAATGGTGTTCGCGCTCAGTTTAGCGGTTTGGCAGGCGGTTTTGACCCTCGTTCTGCGATTGGTCAACGGGAAGACGGTTTGGTTATGTTACTGGTTGTCGATGGCAGTGAACTGCGCGGAAAAGATGGCGCCAACATGGAATTGGTGGCAGACATTTTGTGGGAATACGGTGCGGTCAATGCTGCTAACTTAGATGGCGGCACCTCTGCTTCCATGGCATTGCAAGGAAAACTGATTAATACAATTTGCAATCCGGCAATCGCTTCGCGTGGCCGCTATTTGGCAACGGCATGGTTGGTCAAACAAACAGATGTCGTGTTGGATGATGTTACAGGGACAACGACCGATACGACAACATCTACAACGGATAATGCTGCTGCAACAGAAAATATCACGGTTGCCACACAAATTTTGCAATAATGGAAATACCGATGAGATTATGCTCATCGGTATTTCTTTGCTTTGAGGAAAATGTTAGCAGAAAATTTGCGGTTAACCCTTTACAGAAAGAGTTATTTATAGTAAAATGTTAAAATAAGAATATAGAGGAAATGAGTGTGGGATTGTGGTTCTAAAATATAAACGTATTTTATTAAAACTCAGCGGTGAAGCACTGGCCGGTCAACAAAAACACGGCTTGGATTTTGAAACGGTTAACCGTGTGTGTGCAGCTATTAAAGAATGTGTCGAAGCCGGTGCGCAAATTGCCATTGTGGTAGGCGGCGGCAACTTCTGGCGCGGTCGTTCCAGCGGTGAAATGGACCGCACGCGTGCTGACCATATGGGGATGCTTGCTACTACCATTAACTCGCTTGCTTTGGCGGATTCGCTCGAACAACTCGGTTGTGAAGTGCGTGTACAAACCGCCATTGCCATGAACGAAATTGCCGAACCGTACATTCGCAATCGTGCGGTACGTCATTTGGAAAAAGGTCGTGTGGTTATTTTCGGTTGCGGTACGGGTAATCCGTTTTTCTCGACCGATACGGCTTCTGCTTTGCGTGCTTTGGAAATCGAAGCCGATATTATCTTCAAAGCCAGCATGGTCGACGGTGTATATGACTGCGATCCCAAAACCAATCCCAACGCCGTGCGGTACGAAACTCTTTCGTTTATGGATGTGCTTAACAAAGACCTCAAAGTAATGGATTCTACTGCTGCAAGTTTGTGTAATGATAACCACCTTCCCATTTTAGTCTTTAACTTGGAACAACCCGAAAATATTGTTCGTGCTGTTTCTGGCGAAAATATCGGTACTATCGTACATTCTTAATTTTGGAGGAACAATTATGGATAAAGTATTTGCTGTTGCACAAGAAAAGATGGATAAAACCATCAACGCCTTGTTGAATGAATATGCTACCATTCGTGCCGGTCGTGCCAATCCTGCGGTGCTGGATAAAATCACGGTGGATTATTACGGCAGTCCCACACCCATTCAACAAATGGCGGCGGTGTCGGTGCCTGAACCGCGCACGATTTTGATTTCTCCGTGGGATAAAAACACCGTGCGTGATATTGAAAAAGCCATTCTTACTTCCGATTTGGGGCTTAATCCGCAAAATGACGGTAACACCTTGCGCCTTAATTTCCCGCCGCTGACGGAAGAACGTCGTAAAGAATTGGTAAAAGGTGTTTTCAAATACGCCGAAGATTCCAAAGTTGCCATTCGTTCCATTCGCCGTGATGCGATGGATAAGATAAAAGATTTGAAGAAAAAATCCGAAATTACCGAAGATGACCAAAAAGGTGCCGAAAAGAAATTGCAAGACATTACCGACAAATTCTGCAAAGAAATCGAAGGTATTGCCGCCAAAAAAGAAAAAGAGATTATGGAAATCTAACGCAAATTCAAATGTTATTTATGCTGTGACCGGCGGGATCGTCCACCGGTCACATTTTGGCAAAGGGGAAATGTTTGTGAACTGGTTTAAGCGTCAAAGGCCGATAATGCCACAAGAAGATGTGTTGCCGAAACACATTGGTATTATTATGGACGGCAACGGTCGTTGGGCAAAAAAACGCCGATTACCGCGTCAAGCGGGGCATGTAACCGGTGCCAGAGTGTTTCGTACCATTGCCAAGCATTGTGAAAAGCGGGGAATAGCCGTAGCAACGTTTTATGCTTTTTCCACCGAAAACTGGAAACGTCCTCCCGAAGAAGTGGAAGCCATCATGAATTTGTTGCGCGAATATTTGAAAGAATCGTTAGCCGATTTCAAAAAAGAAAATATTCGTACGCGGTTTATCGGTGACCGCTCGATGCTGGCAGAAGATATTCAACAATTAATGGAAGAAGCCGAAGAGGCTACCGCACAAAAAGACGGCATGATTTTGAATATTGCTATCAATTATGGCGGGCGGGCAGAAATTGCCGCTTCTGCCAAACAAATTGCCGAAAAAGTCAAAACGGGTGAGATTTCCCCCGAAGACGTAAACGAAGCCCTTTTGGAACAACATTTATACACCGCAGGACAACCGGAAGTGGATTTGATTCTGCGCCCCAGCGGTGAATATCGCTTGTCCAATTTTTTGATTTGGCAATCGGCTTATGCGGAATATGTTTTTAACGACATTCTGTGGCCGGACTTTACCACCAAGGATTTGGATGACGCGTTAGCGGTTTATGCCGGACGGCACCGCCGTTTCGGAGGAGTTTAAAAAGCGAGGGTGTGATACCATGAAAACACGAATTATAACCGCCATGATTAGTGCCACACTATTGTTAGCGGTGCTCCTTTCGCCATGGACGGCACTTTTAACGGCTGCGGTTTCGGTGATTTGCGGTGTGGCGGTATATGAAGTCCTCACCGTAATGGAACTTTCAAAGCATCGTGACGTATGTGTTGCGGCCGTTGTTTTTGCGGTACTTTGTCCGTGGTTTAGCCGTATGAACGGTGGTTTTGTGTTTGTTATTTGCTTACTTTACGTGTTATCGTTATTGGTGCTTTGGGTCTTATCCTACGAAACCGTTTCGATAGAAAAAATGGTCAAGATATTTGTGACCTCTTTGTTGATTTCTTTATCCTTTTCGTGTCTTTCTCACTTGCGCACGGCGGGAATAAAAAGAGATAGCGATGGTCTGTTTTATGTTTTTTTGGCGTTGCTTATTGCATGGATGGCAGATAGCGGTGCCTATTTTGTCGGTACTTTTTTTGGCAAACACAAATTATGTCCCCGTTTGTCACCTAAAAAGACGGTGGAAGGACTCCTTGGCGGTATCGCCACTTCGGTCCTCGTGAGTTTATTTGCCGGGTTTATTTATCAGTCGTGTGTTTTATCCGGTGAAGCGTGCGTTTCTTATGGTGAAATTTTTGTGTTATCTTTAATTTGCGCGCCGCTTTCGGTGGTGGGTGACTTGTTTGCCTCGCTGATCAAACGTCGCCACGGAGCAAAAGATTTTGGCAAGATATTCCCCGGACACGGCGGAATGATGGACCGCTTTGACAGTTTGTTGTTTGTATTGCCGGTTGTGTATTTGGCAGTACGCGCGTTCCCGCTTGTTTATCAGGGGTAATTGAAGGAGTGGCGCAAAATGAAACGACTTATTCTTTTGGGTTCGACCGGCTCCATTGGTACGCAAGCGTTGGATGTTGCCGAGCAGTTGGGATATACAGTAACGGCACTGGCAGCGCATTCCAATGTTGAAAAATTAGAAGAACAAATCCGCAAATTCAAACCCAAAGCGGCGGCAATGTACGATGAATCTGCCGCACGTGACTTGCGCGATAGAGTTCGCGACTGTTCGGTAGAAATTCTGTCGGGTATTGACGGGTTGTGCGAATTGGCACGGCGCGATGACGGCGATATTGTGCTCAACGCCGTGGTTGGCATGGTTGGCTTGATGCCCACCTTGTCTGCCTTGGAAGCAGGGCACGATGTGGCTTTGGCAAACAAGGAAACACTGGTTGCCGGTGGGGAATTGGTCATGTCCTGCGCTCGCCGCAACGGTGTGAACATTTTGCCGGTCGACAGCGAACATTCTGCTATTTTTCAGTGTTTGCAAGCCACGGCAAACGGTCCGTGGTCACCGCCGTCTCCCACGGAAAACTTGGGCCTTTCTCGTTTGATTTTAACGGCATCGGGTGGACCGTTTTTTGGCAAAACGGCAGATGAACTTAAAAAAGTCACTTGTGCCCAAGCGTTAAAACATCCCAACTGGTCAATGGGACCGAAAATCACGGTAGATTCTGCTACCATGATGAATAAAGGTTTGGAATTGATTGAAGCGAAATGGTTATTTGACATTTCGGCGGAGAATATAGATATAGTTGTACACCGTGAAAGCATTGTCCATTCGCTGATAGAATTTACCGATTATTCGGTTTTGGCGCAGATGGGAATTCCCGATATGCGTATTCCCATTCAGTATGCCCTTACGTGGCCTACACGCGCCACACCGCCCGTACGGCGATTGAATTTGGCGGAAATCGGTACGCTTTCTTTCTTCAAACCGGATGACGAGGCTTTTCCGGCTATTGAGATATGCCGAAAAGCCATTTTAAAAGGTGGGGCCTACCCGGTAGCAATCAATGCTGCTAACGAGGAGGCCAACCGTTTGTTCCGCCAAGAAAAACTTCCCTTTTATCAAATCAGCAAAACCGTTGCGAACTGGTTGGAACGACCATTGCCGCCGATATGCTCGGCAGAAGATGTGTTGGCAGTGGATGCTGAGGTGCGAAATCAGATGAGGTGATTATCATCGAAACAATTTTGTTGCAGATATTGCGTATTGCCGCGGCAGTCGTGGTGTTCGGCATCATTGTCGTTATCCATGAAGGCGGGCATTTTGCCGCTGCCAAAGCAACCGGCGTGCAAGTGAACGAATTTGCCATTGGTATGGGTCCCAAATTGTTTTCGTGGGGCAAAAAGGAAACGCGCTATACTTTGCGTCTGTTCCCGGTGGGCGGTTTTTGCGCCATGGAAGGCGAAGACGCTGCCGGTGGCGCCGAGGTTAAAATGCGCGAATCGGTGATTTCGGATAATCCACGCGCACTGAATCGAAAAAAAGTATGGCAACGCGTTGTGATTACAGTTGCGGGCGCTGTCATGAATTTGTTGTTGGGCTTTGTGTTGCTTTGTGTCTATTTTGGGGTGTGTACCTTACCGTCCTCTGACGGAAACACCTACTATGCCGGCACGCAAATTTCTCGTTTGGAAGAAACTACACCCGCCTATCAAAGCGGGTTGCGCGCAGGTGATACGGTTTTAAAAATTGATAACAAACGCGTGTTTACGGTAATGGATATGCAATCGCTGTTGCAAGATAGTGACGATGCGGTTTTCTCCATGCAAGTCCGTCGAGAAGTAGATGGTGCTTTAACAGAGGTTACATTACCCGCTGTTACGTTTCATCGTGAATATTCTGAAGAACTTGGCACATATCAGTTAAACTACGACTTTTATGTTAACCCTATCAAACAAACGTTGGGCAGCACCATTGTACAGTCCTTCAAAACGGAATGTAGTGTTGCCGTTATGGTTTGGCGCAGTTTGGGGAATTTGCTGACCGGTAAATACGGACTCAATGAATTGTCAGGCCCTGTCGGTACCGTGGATATTATCGGCGATACGGTTGCCGGTGCTGTGCAACAAGAGCAATGGCAACTGGGGCTTGGCAGTGTACTGATGTTAGTAGTATTGCTCACGGTAAACGTAGGAGTTTTCAATTTATTACCCTTTCCGGCATTGGATGGGGGACGTCTGCTCTTTTTAGCGTGGGAAGGTATTACCCGCAAACCTGTACCCGCCAAATATGAAGGGGTGATACACGGCATCGGTTTTGCTTTGTTGTTGCTTTTGATAGTGATTGTCACGTTTAGTGACGTGTGGAAGATTATACAATAAGGAGTTTTCGTAATGGAACGGCGCAAATGCAAAACGGTTTTTGTCGGTAAGGTGCCGATGGGCGGTAATTCGCCGATATCGGTGCAATCGATGGGGAATATCCCTTCAACCGACGTTGCCGGAACAGTCAAACAAGCCCTGGCTTTACAAGCGGCGGGGTGTGATATTTTGCGCATTGCCATACCTGACATGGCGGCTGTTTCCTTGGTGAATGCCGTCAAAGAGGCGGTGAATATGCCACTGGTTGCCGATATCCATTTTGATTATAAATTGGCGCTGGAATGTGCTGCCGCGGGTGTGGATAAAATCCGCATCAATCCCGGCAACATCGGCAGTGCCGAACGGGTGCGCGAAGTGGCAAAAGCTTGCCGCACCCGTCGTATTCCGATTCGCATTGGAGTCAATTCCGGCTCGTTAGAACGCGATATTTTGGCAAAATACGGTCATCCGTGTGCCGAGGCTATGCGGGATAGTGCCTTGTATCATGCCTCGTTGCTCGAACAAGCGGATTTTGACGATATTGTGTTGTCAATCAAATCCTCGCATGTGGACACCATGATAAAAGCGTATGAACTGACTGCCGCGGCTTGTGAATACCCCTTGCATTTGGGCGTGACCGAAGCGGGCACCGAACGCACGGGACTCATAAAATCCGCTGTGGGTATCGGCTCGTTGTTGTTGCGTGGTATTGGTGACACGATTCGTGTTTCGCTGACCGCCGACCCCGTAAAAGAAGTAGAGGCGGGACGCGATATTTTAAAAGCACTCGGTTTGGCACAAAACGAGCCGACTATTATTTCTTGCCCTACTTGCGGCAGAACACGCGTCAATTTGTTGGAAATTGCCGCAAAGGTAGAAGAAAACTTACGTACTGTTCACAAACCTATCACGGTTGCGGTTATGGGCTGTGTGGTAAACGGACCGGGCGAAGCGCGCGAAGCCGATGTCGGACTTGCCGGTGGTGACGGCAAAGTAGCTATTTTTAAGAAAGGACAAGTAATCCGTACGGTTTCGGAACAAGATGCCGTAAAGGAACTACTGAGGGAAATCGAAACGTTATGAGCCATACGGATGTAAGAACATTATTTTCGCCTTACATAAAAGATACCGCCTTGCTGGAAAAATTTGCGACAGCACGGGTTCAGTCCATTGAAGTTAACCGCAAAGAAGCGTTTTTACGAGCGCACTTGCGGTTAGATTCGTTTTTGCCGTTTGAAGAAATCGTCGCCTTGGAAAAAGCGGTACAAGTGGGTTTGTGCTTGAATCAAGCAGAGTTGTTGCCGATTTATCCTGCAACTTCACTTAATGAGGCATGTTTTCCCACTATCATTGCCTATTTGCGCCGACGCTCTGTGGCGGTGAACGGCACGTTTAACGATGCCGAGTATGTGCTTGAAAACGGCGAATGGGTTGTTAAACTCAAACACGGTGGATTGGATGTTGTTGCTTCCACCCATACCGACACTTTGTTAAAGCAAATCATTCGGGAACTGTTCGAAACAACGGTTTCACTCCGTTTTGAGGGTGTTTTGGGCGTGGATGAGCAAGACGAGCAATATCAAAAACTGCTTGCCGAAACCATGAGGGCCGAACGTGAAGCGGCACAGCGCGCCGCCGAGCAACAAGCGGCTGCGGCGGCAAAACAAGCGGCACCCACAACCGTAAAACCGCAAAAACCGCTGGATTCTTCTGTCCCGCCGTCGGATGGTTTGCCGGTGTATTTGGAAACAGCATCGTCGGTGTTTGGTCCCATTCCCAAAGAAGCACCTTTGGCACTGGACCGTTTGCAAGAGGGAACAATCGCCACCGTATGGGGCGAAGTCTTTGGGTACGAAACCCGCGCCTTCAAAGAGGGAACGCGTATCCGCCACACGTTTTATATTACCGACCGCACCAACTCGGTTTCGGTCATTTTGTGGACCGATGTAAAACGCGATAAAGCCAAACTGGAAGCCATGGAATCGGTCAAAAACGGTTCTTGTGTGTTGCTCAGCGGCTTGTATGAATACGATGCGTTTGCCAAAGGATGCGTTTTTTCACCCAAATCGTTGGCACTTGTCAGCAAATATCAACGCAAAGACACGGCAGAGAAAAAACGTGTCGAATTACATTTGCACACCAAAATGTCTGCTATGGACGCGGTGTCGGATGCTAAGGCACTTATCAAACGCGCGGTGGAGTGGGGACATCCCGCCATTGCTATTACCGACCACGGTGTCGCGCAAGCGTTCCCCGAAGCGATGAACGCAGCAGAAGATGCCAAAAAAGCCGGCAACGATATCAAAATTTTGTACGGTGTGGAAGCATATTATATCCCCGAATCTTCGCCGCGCGATGAAAACGGCGAAATTTTGCCGAACGAAAAAACCGCTCCGCGGTATCACCAAATTTTGTTGGCGAAAAACAATGTCGGCTTAAAGAACTTATACAAACTGATTTCTTTCGGTCACTTAAAAAACTATCGTTACCGCCCCCGCATTACCAAGGAAAAATTACTGGAATGTCGTGAGGGTTTGCTCGTCGGCAGTGCGTGTGAACAAGGTGAACTGTTCCAAGCCATTATTGCGGACAAGCCGTGGGAAGAACTGTGCGAAATTGCACGGTTTTACGACTTTTTGGAAATTCAGCCCATTGGCAACAACCACTTTATGCTTCGTCCTACCAAAAACAAAGATGGTAGTGTAAATCCGCCTATTGCCCGCGATGAAGAACAACTGCGTGATTTTAACCGCACGGTTATTCGCTTGGGCGAAGAGCTGAATATTCCCGTATGTGCCACATGTGACGTGCACTTTTTAGATGCGGAAGACGAAGTTTATCGCCGTATTTTGCAAGCGGGACAAGGCTTTTCCGATGCCGATATGCAAGCGCCGCTGTATTTCCGTACCACCGATGAAATGCTTAAAGAATTCGATTATTTGTCACCCGAAAAAGCGCTTGAAGTGGTGGTGGAAAATCCCAATAAAATTGCCGATAGCATCGAGGATATCCGCCCTATCCCTAAGGGCAACTATCCGCCGCACATTGACGGGGCGGAAGAACAATTGCGCGAGATTACGTGGTCGCGCGCCAAAGCGTTGTACGGTGACCCTGTTCCGGAACTTGTTGCCAATCGTTTGGAAAAAGAACTTACTTCCATTATCAACAACGGCTTCGCCGTTATGTACATGATTGCGCAAAAACTGGTACAAGACTCGGTGGAACACGGCTACTTGGTTGGCTCGCGTGGTTCGGTTGGTTCGTCGTTTGTGGCGAACATGGCAGGAATTTCAGAGGTTAACCCCTTGCAACCGCACTATTTGTGCCCCAAATGCCAATATTCCGAGTTCATCACTGATGGCTCTGTTGGCTCGGGCTTTGATTTACCGGATAAGGTTTGTCCGCGTTGCGGCGAACAACTTAACCGTGACGGTCACGAAATTCCGTTTGAAACGTTTTTGGGATTCAAAGGGGACAAGCAACCGGATATTGACTTAAACTTTGCCAGTGAATACCAATCCCAAGCCCATAAATACACGGTGGAATTGTTCGGCAGCAAACAAGTGTTCAAAGCCGGTACCATTTCCACCGTGGCAGAAAAAACCGCCTACGGTTTTGTGAAAAAATATGCCGAAGAACGGCAACTGGCTTTAAGCGAAGCCGAGATTGCTCGTCTGGCGGCGGGCTGTACGGGTATCAAACGTACCACGGGTCAACACCCCGGTGGTATGGTGGTTGTGCCCAGCGAGTACGAAATTGAAGATTTTTGTCCCGCACAACACCCCGCAGACGATGCGGAATCCGATATCATCACCACACACTTTGATTTCCATTCTATCCACGATACCATTCTCAAACTGGATAACTTGGGCCACGTTATTCCCACCATTTATAAGTATTTGGAAGAATACAGCGGCATTAACGTCATGGATGTATCCATGTCCGACCCCAAGGTGTATAGTTTGTTTACGTCACCCGAAAGTTTGGGCGTTACCCCCGAAGATATTGAGTGCGAAACGGGTACGCTCTCCATTCCCGAAATGGGCACACCGTTTGTGCGGCAAATGCTGCTGGACTGCCGCCCGCAATGCTTTGCAGATTTGTTGCAAATTTCCGGTTTGTCCCACGGCACGGACGTGTGGCTTGGTAACGCGCAAGAACTGATTAAAAACGGCACGTGTACCATTTCCAACGTTATCGGTACGCGCGACAGCATCATGACTTATTTGATGCATCGCGGTTTGGAGCCGGATATGGCGTTCAAAATCATGGAAATCGTGCGTAAGGGCAAAGCGACAAAATTGCTGACCGAAGAGCACATTACCGCTATGAAAGAGCACGATGTACCGCAATGGTATATTGATTCGTGCATGAAGATTAAGTACATGTTCCCCAAAGCGCACGCCGCCGCTTACGTTATTGCGGCACTGCGTGTGGCGTGGTATAAGGTTTATCGTCCCACGGCGTACTACGCGGCATATTTTACGGGACGTGGCGAAGACTTTGACGCCGAGCCCGTACAAGCGGGTAAGGAAGCTGTCAAACGTCTTATGGACAGTATCCGCGCCAAAGATAAAAAAGAAACTACCGCCAAAGAACAATCGTTGGCAGAAACATTGCACGTTATTTACGAGGCTATGCAGCGCAACGTAGAGTTTTTACCGGTGGATTTGTACCGTTCCCATTCTTATAAATTCTTGATGGAAGATGGTAAAATTCGCTTGCCCTTTACCGCTGTTAAAGGCTTGGGCGAATCGGCGGCGGTATCGCTCATGGAAGCACGCGAGGACGGCGAATATATTTCGTGCGAAGACTTGCAAAACCGTTCGGGCATTTCCAAAGCCGTGGTAGAATCGCTGCGCCAACTTGGTGCGCTCGGCTCGTTGCCGGAAACCAGCCAAATGACGTTATTCGGGTTTTAGGCTGGCGAGAGTCGAACCCTTTGCGGTTTCGTTCGCCGCCTTTACTCGCGCGGGTTTGTGTTCGCTTTTGCAAGGCGACAGCCTTGCGGCAAACTTACACTTCCCCGCACAAAAAAATCGGCGGCAGAAACTCTTAAGACCTGCAAAAGTGAAAATTTTTGTATGAGAGGAAGCCGAAAAACGAAGGAATACTAACGTATTTCAAGTTTTGAGGCAAACTATCACCGAAAATTTTCTTTTGCAGGCGTAAAGAGTTTGACTCCCGCCAGCCTACAAAAGAGGTGTTGACCCTGCTTACCAAAAACCAAAGTATTGTTTTGACTATCACCGCTATGAGCGCAGAAGGCAGTGGCATTGGTCGTTATCCAAACGAAGAAAACGGTATAGCAGTGTTTGTACCGTTCACGGCAGTGGGGGATACCTTGCGTTGCCGTATTGTTAAAGTTCAAAAACAGTTGGCATACGGCATTTGTGAGGAATTGTTGACACCATCCCCGCACCGTCAGGCATGTGAGCAAAACTGCTCCGCTTTTGGAAAATGCGGTGGTTGCGTGTACCGCCATGTGGATTACAAAGCAGAATTGCAATATAAATGGCAACGCGTAGCCGATGCCTTACAACGTATTGGCAAACTCTCCATCAAACCGCAACCGATTATCGGGTGCGATATGCCCGACCGCTACCGCAACAAAGCGCAATACCCGCTTGAAGCAGGGGAGAATGGTGTTAAATTTGGGTTTTATGCCGCGCGTAGTCACCGCTTGGTAGAACAATGGGATTGTCAGTTGCAACCCACCGTTTTCAAAACGGTGTTGGAAGTCGTGGCATCTTGGATAAAAGAAGCAAACGTGCCGCTGTATGACGAGTCAACCAACCGCGGTTGGTTGCGCCATGTGTATTTGCGGCAAGGCGAAAAAAGCGGAGAACTCATGGTCTGTTTGGTAGCCACTTCCGGCAAAATTCCGCAAAGTGACTGCTTGGTTACGGCACTGCGTGAAAAACTGCCGACACTTGCCAGCGTGGTAGTGAATATCAATCGCAAAGATACCAACGTAGTGTTGGGCGATACGTGCTTTACGCTGTATGGCAAACCCTATATTCAAGATGAACTTTGTGGCCTCAACTTTCGTTTGTCGCCGCTTTCCTTTTACCAAGTTAACCGCACGCAAGCCGAGCGTTTGTACACTCTTGCTGCCTCAATGGCGGCATTACATGGTGATGAAACGTTGTTGGATATGTACTGCGGAACGGGGACGATTGGGCTTACCATGGCACACCGTGTCAAAGAACTCATCGGTGTCGAGGTGGTGGAGCAAGCGGTGGTGGATGCGCGCCTGAATGCCGAAAACAATGGCATTAAAAACGCACGATTCATTGCGGCAGATGCTGCCAAAGCGGCCAAATTGTTGGAAGCAGAAGGCGTTTCCCCCAACGTGGTGGTGCTGGACCCGCCGCGCAAAGGTTGCGACGAAGAACTGGTGCAAACCGTCTGTCGCATGGCACCGAGCCGTATTGTGTATGTCTCCTGCGACCCCGCAACCCTTTCGCGGGACATTGCTCGTTTTTCACAGGGTGGCTACACCGCACGCGAAGTCACACCGGTGGATATGTTCCCGCGCACAGCGCATGTGGAGTGTGTTGCCCTTTTAAGTCGCTAAATACAAAAAGCTATGAGAAAAATTCTCATAGCTTTAATTTTTGTTGGCAAAACGAGCGAAAACGAAACCATAAAGCACGCGTTTTTCGATAGGGCACCCCAAATGTTTTTTCAATCCACTTTTTGAACTTATTTCTTTTTAACCGCCAATCGAATTGCGGAAAACAATACAGATAATAATTGCACTCGTCACAACAACACTCATATTCTGGATGCTCACCATTTCCCAAACACTTGCGTCCTTGCCTTGATGGTGTTAATGGTGTTCCTGTTCCATCAATTATCTGTTTTTTTCGCATGACTATTTCACCTCACAATAAAAAAAGCACACCCCGAAGGATGTGCCGAAAAAGTGCTTTCCTCCGTCGTTGCTACACGAACACTCCATACGGAATAAGAGGAAACACCTTTTACCAAGGTAATTTCCCCGTACAGAGTGATTAAATTCGTGTAGCGGAATTATTCTATCACAAAATTCTAGAAATGTAAAGTCATAATGATTTTCTCTTCATATAGTATTCTCCCCACAATAAAAAAAGCACACCCCGAAGGATGTGCCGAAAAAGTGCCTCCCTCGGTTTCGCTACCACACTACACCGATAAATTATCCACAAAGGGAGAAAAGAGAGAACACCTTTTGCTAAGGTAGTACTCCCCCAAAGTGGATAAAATATACTTATCGATTCAAATGTAGTGTGGTATGCCATTATTCTATCACACAATTATTAAAAAGTAAAGGCATTGTAAAAATCAATGAAAAAACGCTCATTTCACCGCTTTTTCTTGAAACAGTTGCAAAAACTGCATCGACAGATTATAATAAACACATCAAATAACGCCCTGTTTGCAGAAAAGGAAGTGTAATGTATGCAAAATCGAATTTATCTTTGGGATAATCTGAAATTCCTATTGATTACCACTGTCGTGTTGGGGCATTTTGCGGATGTGTTTACGGGTGTTTCTTCTCCTTGCCGAAGCCTTTTTGCGTTTATTTATGCTTTTCACATGCCATTGTTTTTATACGTTTCGGGATTGTTTCATAAAAACACTAACATCGGCAAAAAGGTGCTGTTTGATATCAGTATCGGTTTTTTTATCAAATTTCTTTTGCTCTGCACAGGGGTATTAAACGGCAATGCACCGAAGTTTTCCTTGTTGGGGGATATTGATATCCCGTGGTTTATGTTTTCCTTGGCGGCATGTACGTTGCTGACGTATTGGTTGAAAAATCAAAACAAGTGGTACGTCCTTGTTTTTGCGGTGTTTGTTGCATGCCTGGTCGGATACGATAAAACCATATCCGATTATCTCTATTTGTCGCGCACGGTGGTCTTTTTTCCGTTTTATTGGCTCGGCAATATAACCAATCCGGAACGTGTCGCAGTGTTTAAAGAAAAACAAAAGGTCCTCAAAATTGTTGCAGCGCTTCTTATTGTCGCACTATGGCTATATGTTGCCTTTGCCGCAGAAGAATTTATTTATGAGTTTCGCCATCTCTTTACCGGCAGAAACCCGTTTTCAAAATTTGTATACTCATACGGTCCGTTTGCACGTTTGTTGTGCTATGCTATTGCTACGTTGATGGGCGGTGCTCTTGTCATCTTAACCCCTTCGCGCAAACTGCCGTTGATTTCCAAAATGGGAACGCGAACGATTGATGTTTTAATTTGGCATTGGCCGATGTATTTGGTGCTGGAAAAATATTTTCATCTTTCTGCCATGTATACCACTTTGATTGGTAAAATCGCTTTTTTATTATCCGCAGTGGTTTTAACGGCTGTGCTGTCGTTGGGTGGTCCGTTCCAGTACCCCACACGCTGGATAAAGAACAGTATTTTTAATGTAAAAAGAAGCCAAAAAAACACCGCGGAATGACTGCACAAGTCCAGTAAAAACGGACAATAGAAAAAAACACCCTCCTATGGTAGAATTAAAACAACTACCATAGGAGGATTTTTTATGCCAAGAAGTTATCGACATATTAAAGAATACGAAAGAGAGATATTGGAACTTAAA
>JAZNRV010000011.1:0-7891 GCA_045590855.1 Acutalibacteraceae bacterium
CGTTTTTCGGCTTCCTCTCACACAAAAATTTTTACTTTTGCAGGTCGTCAGAGTTTCTGCCGTCGATTCTTTTGTGCTGGGAAGTGCGAGTTTGCCGCAAGGCTTTCGCCTTGCAAAAACGAGCACGAACTCGCGCGGTAATGGCGGCGAGCGAAACCGTAAAGGATTCGTCTTTCGCCAGCCTTTTAAAATTCCCGTACGTTTCGTTGATGATTTCAAAATACGAAAACGTGTTGTCGTACTTGGCAACGATTTTTTGAAAATCCACCAACTGATGTTTGTTAATCACGCAAATCAGCACCTTTTTGGGTGTGTTGGTGTAGGTGCCGACGGCATCAATTTCGGTGCAACCGTGATGCAATTTTTGCAGGATTTCGGCGACGATTTCCTCTTTGTGCCTGGTAATCACGGTGAACTGGTAGGCAGTTTTGGTAGCTTTGAGCAGCATGTTGCCGACATACGCGGAAATGAAGCAATACAAAATGCACAATGCCATCGGTTTGTAATCCAGCGCGCCTTCTTTGGCGTACACAAAAATGGACGAAACGGCAACCAGAGCGTTAAGCACAAAAATTACGGTAAAAAAATTGGTGTCGGGGCGCACTTTGTTGATATAGCGCGACACAACGTCGGTGCCGCCCGTGGAACCGTCGTTGCGAAAACACACACCGTACACCACACCGCTGATAACACCGCTGATAACCACGGGGTAAATGGTGTCGTACCCGCCCGCGTTGTATTGAATACCCATCCAATCGGAATGTTGTAACAGCAAAAAGACCACAGAATACACCACCGAAAACACCAGCGTTTTGACGGCAAAAGCCTTTTGCACCAAAAAGTAGGCGGCAAGCGAAAGCGGGATGTTGATAAGCAACGACATATAACTGATGCTCAACCCCGTTTTGTACTGAATCATGGTGGCAATACCATTCAGCCCCGCGGGGGCAAAACTGTTGGTAACAATAAAAATGTAATAGTTAAAGGCAAGCAATATCGCCGCCAACACAATTTTGGCATATCCCAAACCGGTTTTCATGTACTCATCCCTCTATTTCGTATGCCACGGCAGCAAGCCGTTTGGCAGATTGTGCAAGTGAATCAATGTACGCAAACTCGCTTACGGAATGAATGAACAAACCGTCCACTCCCAAATTGTCAACGGAGGGAATCCCTGCCGCGGTGGTGTAAGCGGCATCCGATCCGCTCAAACAATCGCGAGCCGCTAACACGGGAAGCCCGCAACGTTGGTAAATGGTGTTCATTTTTGCGAGCTACGCTTCGTTTTTGGCGGTACGCAGCATGGCGGGACGTTCGCTGATTTTTTCAAGACGGCAGGTGCATCGGCATCCTCGTTAATGGTGATACTAAAAGCATTGCCCGCTTTTTCGCACGGTAAACCCTTTTTGGTTGGCGACTTGCAACAAAAGTTCCCCCCGCGGCATCCACACCCGCGGTACGCTGCGCATTGGTACTGCGGCGCATGTTTCGTATTATGTTATCCCCAAAATCCTCAAAGAATTTCAAAAACGGTACCCCAAAATCGACGTGCATATCGTTATCACCGACACAAGCAGTTTGTCGGAGTTGTTGCTGGGCGAAAACGTGGACATAATTTTTACGACGAAAGCAAAACCTGTCGATTGTCACCAAACGGGACAGCACCCCCCGTTGCCAAAAAGTTTGTGGACATCGCGCGTGCGTTGTTTGACAAACCCCAATCGGTACACGACACGGTCATGATATAAAAAACGGGCGGATATTATCCGCCCGCCCCAATTTGCGCAAAACCAACACCACCGCACAAACTAGGCAAAAAAAAGCGAGAGAAACTTCGCTATGAAGTTTCTCTCGTCGGTCTTACCCTTTTCGCAAAATTTCCAAATTCTGTTTTACCCAGTAATCATCGGTGTTTTGGGGCAGAGGATAGGTGGTACGCATCGCCAAAAGGAAATGCCAAACCTCGTAACCGCCCCGCGGGATGTCACTCAACGTCGGCAAATACGCATAGCAACCGTGGGTGTTGCACAAGTTCAAGGTATAGGGGTAGGGGCTGCTTTGGCGCAACCGCAAACCAATCTCCGCAAACGTTTCAAACGGCGAAGGCAGAATAGCAACGGGCCCCAACGTAACAATACTTTGTTCAAAGGTAAAATGCGTTTTTAAGGGGGCGGGGGAAGTGTGCTCGGCAACAACTTTGTTCCAGTGGATATAATGGTTGACGTCGGCATACCGCTTTTCGGCATAAATTTGGTCGAGTGTACCAAGCTTTGCCAGTTCCTCCTGTGCCTCTTCTTGGGAAGCCAGCGGGTCAAAAGGAATGGAAATGGTGCCGTGCAGCACTTTGACGGGAACCTCCCGCCATTCCTTGATAGAGCGCCAAGCGCGAACGGCGTCGATACCGGCACGAGCGCCCAGTTGCAAAGCGGCGGCGTAGTTTTGAATCGTTTTGCCGTTAGGCAAATTTGGACCTTGGTCACCCTCAAAGCCTTGGAAAAAGGCAGAAACACCGCCCGATTCGTTGCTTAGCATATCGGTCATCACACCGTACCAGTCGCGCGTTATCTCGGGTCCTGCACCTGCGGCGGTACCGTGGCAAGCGTAATGAATCAGGTTGGCAATGGTTTTGCCGTCGGTATCTTTGAACGACAACACCGTCATTTTGGGGTCATGGGGGCCCCAGGGGTTTTGCCCCAAAGCTATTTTGCCGTCTTCGGTCAGTTGGCGGCGGTTGATGCCGACATCGCTGTCGGTTTCGCCAATCCCCATCAGGGCGGGACGGCAATCGGCGGCAGCCGCGGCAGCCGCCTTTACCACACCGGGCACCAAAATGTTTTCGATATATTCGGTATCCACCTTGCCCCAACCGGATTCCATACTGCAATTGGGGGCAGAGTGGGTGTGCGTTACGTTTACAATAACGTTCTCGGGTTTGACAGCGGCGGCTTCGCCCGCCAATTTCCGCAAACGTGTGGCAAGTTCGGGGTTAAGCGAAGCTAAGTCGCACGTAATCAGCAAGGCCGCTTCCTCGGTTGAGGCAACCTTAATGGCGGTGACAGCCAAAGGGTCACCCACCACCTCGGCGGGTCTGCCGGGCGCATAACCATAAAGAATCGCTCCGATTTTGGGGGTGGTGTCGGCTTTGCCGGCACCGCATTGGAAGGCATATTTTTCAGACATGTTCTTCACTTCCTTAGCAGAATTATAACACGGTTAGTATAGCATAACCGAAAACCAAGTGCAATAGTCCGCCAACAAAAAGTGAAATCTTGTAGTTTTTACAATGTTTGCATCAACCAATAAATAACGCCGTACACCACACTTGCCACAATGCCGTACACCAACACCGGTCCCGCAATACTGAACATTTTCGCCCCCGTGCCGAGGATTAACCCCTCGCTTTTAAATTCCTGCGCGGGGGATGCCATGGAATTGGCAAACCCCGTAATCGGCACAATCGTCCCTGCGCCCGCGTGCTTGGCAACGTTGTCAAACACATTCAATGCCGTCAACAGCACGCTAAACCCAATCAGCAAAAACGAGCCGAACAAGCGGGCATTTTTATCTTCCATGCCGCCCGCCTGAGCAAACAAGATAACCACTTGCGCCGCCGCGCATAATAATCCTCCCACCACGAACGCCCACACACTGTTTTTGAGTGCGGGTGATTTTTTGGCGCGCATACTTGCCATTTTGCTGTATTCTTTGCTTGTCATTTTCACCTTATCTACACCTCTTTCGCTTTATTTTTTGTCAGCCATGCCGAAAGTATACCTTTTTTATAATAACAGTTGCAAAATGAAATCGTTTGCAGTATGATAATTCGGGTATGAAAAGAGGTGAGGCGGTGTTTATAAAACGAATGGCGCGCGATAAAGTGTTTTGGAAAACCATGATTTCGCTTGCCGTGCCGATTATTTTGCAACAACTGCTCACAAGCTGCCTCGCCATTGTGGATAACGTAATGGTCGGACAGCTTGGTGACATTGCGGTCGCCGCGGTGGGGCAATCTGCTCAGGTCGCTCAACTTATCAACTTGTTTTTTGTGGGGATTTGTTCGGGCGGTGCGGTGTTTGCCGCACAGTACTGGGGCGCAAAAGACCACAAGGGCATTCGCCGCACCTATGGCCTTGTCATGTTGCTTTGCGGCGGCATGGCGGTGCTGTTTGCACTGCTGGTATGCGCGTTTCCCAAACAAGTGCTTTCCCTTTATACCAATTCCCCCGCTATCATCGAGCAAGGCGCGCAGTATTTGCGCATTGCCGCGTTTTCGTATATCGGCATTGGACTCAATTTCGGGTTTTGCACCATTTTGCGTTCGGTGGAACAAGTGCGCTTGCCCGTGATTTCCAACGTTTTTGCCGTTTCGGTCAACATTTTGTTCAACTGGTTGCTCATTTTCGGCAAAGGTGGGTTTCCCGCACTGGGTGTTCGCGGTGCTGCGATTGCCACGGTGCTGTCGGCGTGTATGAATCCGCTGATTATTTTTACCGTTTCGTTTATCAAAGGTAACGTGTTGCGTTGCCCGTTGCGTAAACTTTTCTGTTTTGGGAAAGGGTTTGTTCGTCGGTTTATCGCCATGGCGTTGCCCGCCTTTGCCAACGAGGCCATGTGGGCGCTCGGCACGGCAGGGACCAACATGGTATACGGCCGCATGGGCGAAAGTAATGTTGCGGCACTCACCATCAACAACACGGTACATAACTTGGCGTTTGTCGCATTGATTGGTTTGTGCAACGCGTGCGCGGTTATGCTCGGCAAACGCATCGGCGAAGGCAAGGTGGACGAGGTCAAGGAATATGCCAAACGGTTTTTACTGCTCACACCGGTGGTGTCACTGGGTATGGGATTGGCAATTATCGCCTTGCGCGCACCGCTGCTTTCGTGTTTTTCACTGTCACCGGAAGCGTCGAAGGTGGCGTTTACGCTGCTTTTGATTTTTGGTTTGGAATCGACCATACGCAATATCCCGTACGTTACGATTGTGGGTATTTTCCGTCCCGGCGGCAACACGCGCATCGGCATGGTGTTTGACGGTGTTTGCTTGTGGGGCATTTCCTTGCCGCTGACGATAGTGTTGGGATTGGTTCTTCGGTGGGATTTTGCCACGGTGTATTTGTGCATGCTGCTCGCGGAAGACGTGCCCAAAGTCAGCATTATTTTACCGTACTTTTTTAAATTCAAATGGATACATTCGGTAACAGAAACGAGGGGTTAATAAAATGGATATTTTACTCAGCATTGCCATTGCACTGATGGCAGGGTTATTTATGACGCGGCTGATAAAACCGCTGGGGTTACCTGCTGTCACAGGGTACTTGATTGCGGGTGTACTGGTCGGTCCGTACGGACTGGGACAACTGGGCAACTTGCTGTCGGTGCAAGGGCTCGGGTTTACGTCGATGGAATACGTCGAACATTTCGGCGTGATTTCCGACGTGGCACTCGGCTTTATTGCCTTTTCCATCGGTAACGAGTTCCGCCTCTCCCAACTGAAAAAAATCGGCAAACAAGCCACCGTTATCGGTATTTTTCAAGCGGTGGTCGCCACCGTCGTGGTGGATATTGTGCTGTGCATCCTGTCGGTCATTTTGGGTGCCACCGTGCTTCCCATGAGCGTTGCCATCACCTTGGGTGCGATTGCCTCTGCCACGGCTCCCGCCGCCACCCTCATGGTGGTGCGGCAGTATAAAGCCAAAGGCAAACTCACCGATTTGTTGTTGCCCATCGTCGCACTGGACGACGCGGTGGGATTGGTACTGTTTGCGGTGTCGTTCGGTATTGCCAAAGGCATGGTCAGCGGCCACGTCGATGTGTTCTCCATTGTGATAAACCCGCTGATTGAAATTGTCGCTTCGCTGTTGCTCGGCGCGGTGGTCGGGTTGTTGTTTGACAAAACGGAAAATTTGTTCCATTCCCGTTCCAAACGCTTGTCGGTGTCGGTCACGTTTGTCATTTTGACCGTAGCGGTGACCATGATTAAAATCCCCGTAGGTCCCATTACCCTTTCCACCTCGCCGCTGCTCTCTTGCATGATGCTCGGCACGGTGTTTTGCAACGTGTGCGAATCGTCCGAAGAACTTATGGACCGTGTCGACCGCTGGACCACACCGCTGTTTGTGCTGTTTTTCGTCATCAGCGGTGCCGAGCTGGAACTTGTCGTGTTCACGCGCCTTGCCATTGTCGGCATCGGTGTGGTGTTCATTGTGTTCCGTTCTATCGGTAAAATGGCGGGCACAGCGTTCAGTGCCAAAATCACGGGCTGTGACGAAAAGATTGTCAAGTATTTAGGTATCACCCTACTGCCGCAAGCGGGTGTGGCACTGGGCATGTCGGTTTCCGCCATGCAACTGGGCGAGACCGAGGGTGCCTTGGTGCGCAACATTGTGTTGTTTGCGGTGCTCATTTATGAACTGGTCGGTCCCATCCTTACCAAAAACGCGTTGCTCAAAGCGGGCGAAATCATCCCCGAAAACAAACGCTCGGCCAAACGTCTCAACGCATCAAAAGAAGATACCTAATAAAAAGCAGGCAACCATCGGTTGCCTGCTTTTTTTATTGCACAATCCCCGCATGTGTGGTATGGTTGAGGCACAATAGGGACAAAATTATTTTATTGCCTATGTTATGTGGTGTTATTAACTTAAAAATCCAACTTCAGGTTGGAAAATTCCAATAACTGCGTTATTGATTTATAACATTTTAACCTTTAAAATATAATTGTAGCTACAAGAATTATAAAGGAGTGTACCTATGGATAATTTGAAGTTGAATGATACTATTTGTTTTTATAGAAAAAAGCAAGGCTTAACACAAGAGGAACTTGCCGGCAAATTAGGTGTAACTAATCAGTCGGTATCTAAATGGGAATCGGCACAATGTTGTCCGGATATTAGTTTAATTCCCAAGCTTGCGGACATATTTGATGTTAGTATTGATGAGTTGTTTGGCAAAGAGCCAAAGCCTACCGTAAATAATTATGATTTATGTACTGAATTCCCTTGGCCAGATGATAATACGCTACGTGTTGTTTTTGCAAAAGGTAGAAAAATTTTAGATGAGTCAGACGATATTAATGAATGCATTAGTATCAGGTTTCCTCACGATTGCAACGAAACCACAAGGCAATATTTTAAAGTTGAGGTCTTTGGTAATATTTTTTGTGATACAAGTATCAACGGTGATGTTATAAGTCATGGTAAAATTGAATGCAATCAAATAAACGGAGATGTGAAAAAATGTGAAGGCGACATTGAATGTCAGGGTGATATTAATGGCAGCGCAAATGCAAATGGCAGTATAAGCTGCGGTAAATCTATTAGTGGTGGTGTCCAATGTGGTAATAGTGTAGCCTGCGGCCAAAGTATAAATGGCGCTATAAATTGTGGTAACAATGTAGGTTGTGGAGTTAGTATTAAAGGCGATATTAATTGTGGCGGTAATATCGAATGTAAAAAAATAGAAGGCGATGTTGAGTGCCAAGGAAATATTATTTATAAATAGTACTTATCCTGCTTCTTGATATTCTGTATATTTCATTGTTAATTAGGCAAGGCAGGAATAACCATCATACTTTTGGCGATTTTACCGCTTAAAAACAAAGTTTTTAACTGCATTTTCTTTAGTATGATTTTAGGTGTGTCGGTATGATTTTTGTCATACCATCAAAAATAGAGTTATCTCGTGGTTTCGGGATAACTCTATTTGCATATATGACTTGAAAATATCAGCAAAAAATGTTATATTAAATGTGAGAAAAATCTTGTTGTTATGCGAAAAATTCAACTTGTGGAAATGACTTCCACAAGTTACTATGTTTGCTGCCAACCAAGCCTCCCTCTGACGAGGGAGGTGGCAAAACGGAGTTTTGGCGGAGGGAGAGAATTATGAA
>JAZNRV010000012.1:0-2840 GCA_045590855.1 Acutalibacteraceae bacterium
GGGATAAGGCTACCAAATCACGGGCTTTGGTTTTGTAAAGCCCGCAAGAGCGAATGTACGGCTCCACTTCTTCGGGCGTGGCAGCGGCAAAAGCGGCGGGTGTGGGAAACCGTTCAAACAAAAGGGGCGTTACCATATTCACCCGTGCGTCGGTGCATTGTGCCGACAAGCGTGTGGCAACCAATAACTCAAAGGCATTGGTGGTGTTCAGCGAACACACCGCGTCGGGGTATTGTTTTTTCAGACGTTCCACAGCGGATAACGCTATTTCCTTTTTACGCATACGGGTCACCTCTTTACTCAGTTTATCATGTAGCGACAATACCTGTCAATCAAAAAAGACACTTGCATAATACGGTAAAAAAAGGTATGATACAAGTGTAGGCTGGCAGGAGCCAAACTCTTTGCGGTTTCGCTCGCCGCCTTTATTCGCGCGGGTTTGCGCTCGTTTTTGCAAGGCGAAAGCCTTGTGGCAAACTCGCACTTCCCCGCACAAAAAATTCGGCGGCAGAAACTCTCTGACCCTCAAACCGAAAATTTTATTTTGTAGGCGTAAAGAGGTTGGCTCCCGCCAACCTAAGAAAGGAGGCGCCGTATGAACGGGAACGTATCGCCGCTTGCCGACCGCATCCGCCCCAAAACCATGGACGAAATGGTCGGCCAACAGCATTTGTTAGCGCCCGGCAAAGCTTTGCGCACCATTGTTGAATCGGGCAATATCCCCAATTTGATTTTTTATGGTCCGTCAGGGGTGGGCAAAACCACACTCGCGCGCATTATTGCCGAACGGACCGATATGCGCTTGCATAAACTAAATGGTACGACAGCCTCCACAGCAGATATCCGCGCAGTGTTGGAGGAAGTTAATACGTTGGCAGGCGCGGGCGGTATTTTGCTGTATCTTGACGAAATTCAATATTTCAATAAAAAGCAGCAACAAACCTTGCTCGAACATATCGAAAACGGTAATATCACACTGATTGCTTCCACCACCGAAAATCCGTATTTTTACGTTTACAGTGCCATTTTGAGTCGTTCCACGGTGTTTGAGTTCAAAGCCGTTGAGCCGTCGGATGTTTGCTTTGCTGTACGGCGTGCTTTTGATTTTTTGCAACAAGAACGGCAGTGCACCATTGAAATCACGGATGAAGTGGTCAGCAGTATTGCCTATGGCTGTGGTGGCGACGTGCGCAAATCGCTCAACGCGGTGGAGCTGTGTTTGCTTGCAACCACCCCCGACGAAAAAGGTAACTACATAGTCACCAAAGAAATCGCACAGCAAGTGGCACAAAAAAGTGCCATGCGGTACGACAAAGACGGCGACGAGCATTACGACTTGTTATCTGCTTTTCAAAAATCCATGCGCGGTTCCGATCCGGATGCCGCCATTCATTACTTGGCGCGGTTGTTGGAAGCGGGCGATTTGCCCTCGGTTTGTCGGCGGTTAATGGTGTGCGCGGCGGAAGATGTCGGTTTGGCATACCCCATGATATTACCCATTGTAAAAGCCGCCGTGGACGCCGCTTTTCAAGTGGGATTGCCCGAAGCGCGTATTCCGCTGGCGGATGCGGTCATATTGGTGGCTACCGCCCCCAAATCCAATTCGGCGTACTTGGCATTGGATGCCGCCATGGCGGACATTGCTGCCGGCAAAATCGGCGCGGTGCCACGTCAGTTGCAAAACAAGCATTTCGACGGCGAGGATGCCGTGCGTAAGGGGCAGTTTTATCAGTACCCGCACGATTACCCCAACCATTGGGTAAGACAGCAGTACTTGCCCGATGCTCTTAAAGATACCGTGTACTACAAGCCGGGAGATAACAAAACCGAAAAGAGCTTTGCGGAATATTGGTCAAAAATAAAGAATCCTTAAGAAAACGCGCGAAATATATTGACATTTTTCGCAAAAAAAGATATAGTGAACATTGTTGTTTACAAAGGAGATGTTAGATGTATTTTCAGCAGTAAACACGCATCCGGCAATATAATAAAAGCAGTATGAGGCGGCGCCGCAGTCAACCGTACGGTATGGCTGTGAAAAACCCTTTGCGGAGGGCGTGGCTCAAAGTACTGCGGTTTCATGTCCGGGGGGCACTTTGTCTGCTCACAAGAAACTTTTGTATACGGTTTATCTGCCGTATATACACCGCAAAGGGGGATGCATTATGCAAACTAAAGAAATTATTAAACTCAAAGACATTACCGTTTCATTCGATGGGGAACAGGTGTTGAGCGGATTTAACCTCAACATCTCCGACGGAGAATTCGTAACGTTACTGGGTCCTTCCGGCTGCGGAAAGACGACGACGTTGCGTATTATCGGCGGATTCGTTTCACCCGATAACGGCAATGTCTTATTTGATGGTAAGGACATTACGGACTTGCCTGCGTACAAACGGCAGGTGAATACCATTTTCCAACGCTACGCGTTGTTCCCGCATTTGAACGTGGAGGACAACGTGGCTTTTGGCATGCGCTTACAACATAAAAAGCCCGAAGAAATTCGCGAAACCATCGAGCGTATGCTCAAATTGGTTAACTTGGTTGGCTTTAACAAACGCAAGGTAGACACGCTTTCGGGCGGTCAACAACAACGGGTGGCAATCGCCCGCGCACTTGCCAACAACCCGCGCGTTTTGTTGTTGGATGAGCCGCTCGCTGCTCTTGACCTCAAACTGCGCAAAGACATGCAAGTGGAACTCAAAAACATTCAGAAGAGTTTGGGGATTACCTTTATTTACGTTACGCACGACCAAGAAGAAGCGTTGTCGATGTCCGACACCGTGGTGGTTATGGATAACGGTAAAATCCAACAAATCGGCACCCCGCAAGATATTTAT
>JAZNRV010000013.1:0-4525 GCA_045590855.1 Acutalibacteraceae bacterium
CCGACGTTTGAGGTCATGATTATGACCGTGTTCTTGAAATCTACACGCCGACCTTGAGCATCGGTGAGAATACCGTCTTCCAGAATTTGAAGAAGCATATTAAACACATCGGGATGTGCTTTTTCGATTTCGTCAAACAACAAAACGGTATATGGTTTACGACGGATTTTCTCGGTGAGCTGACCGCCTTCGTCGTAGCCGACATATCCCGGAGGAGAACCAACCAGACGCGAAACGGTGTGTTTTTCCATATATTCGGACATATCAAGGCGAATCATGGCGTTTTCATCACCAAACATCGCTTCTGCCAACGTTTTGCATAATTCGGTTTTACCCACGCCTGTAGGACCCAAGAAAATGAATGAGCCAATAGGGCGGCGAGGGTCTTTGAGTCCTACGCGACCGCGGCGAATGGCTTTAGCAACCGCTGTGACGGCCTCTTCTTGACCCACAATGCGCTCGTGCAAGACGTTTTCCAATTTGAGCAAGCGCTGACCTTCTTCTTCAGTCAGTTGCGATACCGGCACACCCGTCCATCCGGCAACAATTTCGGCAATGTCGTTAGCCACCACTTCGTTGGTGATACCGGCATTTTTTTCTTGCCATTGATTGCGTTGTTCTTCCAGTTGTTGCTGTATTTCCTTTTCTTCGTCACGCAACCGTGCGGCGCGCTCAAAATCCTGCTCGTTAACCGCAGATTTCTTCTCCGCCGCCAAACGTTTGGCTTCTTCTTCCAACTGCCGTACATCGGTGGGGGCGGTAAAGGCTTTTAACCGCACGCGTGATGCCGCTTCATCAATCAAATCAATGGCTTTGTCGGGCAAATAACGGTCCGAAATATAGCGAGTAGAAAGTTGCACGGCGGCACGAATGGCTTCGTCCGTGATTTTTACTTTGTGATGTGCTTCGTATTTGTCGCGCAAGCCTTTGAGAATTTCAATGGTTTCTTCGTCGGAGGGTTCGCCTACGGTGATGGGTTGGAAACGGCGTTCCAAAGCCGCATCTTTTTCAATGTGTTTGCGGTATTCTTCGAGCGTGGTGGCACCGATAACCTGAATTTCGCCACGCGCCAACGAGGGTTTTAAAATGTTGGCGGCATCCACGGCACCTTCGGCGGCACCCGCACCGATGATGGTGTGAATTTCATCAATAAACAACACAATGTTCTTCTCACGTGCCACTTCTTCCAACGCGTTTTTAATGCGTTCTTCAAAATCGCCGCGGTCTTTGGTACCGGCAACCATGCCGGTCAAATCCAACGTGACAACGCGTTTATCTTTGAGAGTTTCAGGAACTTCCTGTGCAATGATTTTTTGCGCCAAACCTTCCGCGACGGCGGTTTTACCCACACCGGGTTCGCCGATAAGGCAGGGGTTATTTTTGGTACGGCGGGATAAAATTTGCACCACACGCTGTATTTCTGCTGTACGGCCAATGACCGGGTCCAACTTTCCGGCACGCGCCATTTCGGTCAAATCTCGGCCGAATTGGTCCAAAACAGGTGTTTTGCCGGTTTTGGCAGTGCCCCCACGTTGCCGCGGAGCAGAAGAACCGTCCACACCGACAGTATCGCTTCCCATAGCGTGTAAGGTTTCATCCGCCAATTCCGAGATGCGAATGCCAAATGCCGCCAGCAAGCGCATAGCAACGCTGGTTTCGTCACGCAAAACGGCTAACAAAATATGCTCGGTGCCGACGTATCCTTGTTGCAACGCGCCGGCTTCCGCTACGGCCATTTCCATGGCTTTTTTGGTGCGTGGCGTAAAATCTTCCGGTGACAAGTGGGTATACTGTCCGCTGCTTTCGGTTTCCATGATTTTTTCTTGGTAAGATTCGGCTGTGATGCCATGCGCGCTGAGCACGGTGGCGGCAACACCCGAACCTTCGCGCAAAAGACCCAACACAATATGCTCCGTGCCGATATAGGTGTGACCGAGCCGTTGTGCAGAGTCAATCGCTAAATTTAATGCGGTGTTGGCTTTTTCGGTAAATCCCTTAAATCGATACATTTTTGGGTTCCTCCTTAAATACTTTCTCGCACAAAAGCGGCACGGTGGGCATCCCTGGCGGCGGCGTCCAAATCCTGTTCGGCGCGGCACATCAAGTTAGCGGCTTGCGCTTCGATAATCAAACTGTTGATACGGTCCAAATCCCCCGAAGGTATCATCCCCAAAGCCATGCCCATGCGCACTTGCGAAACGAGCGACATGAATTCTTTGCCGGATAGTAACCGTGCGTTTTGCAAGATGCCCAAAGCGCGGAATACGCGGTCTTCAAAAGCGGGAATAGACTTCATTTGTTCGCGATATTGGCGTTCTTCTTTGATAATTTGGGTAGCAATGCTTTTTAGGTTTTCAATGGCTTCTTGTTCGGTAATGCCAAGTGTTACTTGATTGGATAATTGATATAGTGCGCCTTCGGAACGACTGCCTTCGCCATACATACCGCGAATGGTCAATCCCAACTTGGAAACCGTGTTGGCAAGTTGTTGAATAATTCCACGCTCTTGCAATGCCGGCAAATGTAACATGACCGAGGCGCGCATACCGGTGCCCAAATTGGTGGGGCATTGTGTCAAATATCCCAATCGGTCATCAAACGCAAATTGTAAGCGGGTATCCAAAAAATCATCCCAACAATTTGCCTCTTGATAAATACTGTCAAAGTCAAAGCCGGAGCGCATGACCTGAATCCGCACGTGGTCTTCTTCATTAATCATAATGCTGACGCTTTCATCCGGTGACAACAACAAGGCTTTGCCGGATTCGCCGGCACCGTTTGCAAAATCGGGACTGATAAGATGGCGTTCAACCATCGAAAGTGCTTCACGCGCAGAAACATCCCCCATACGAATACACGCAAAAGCACTGTTTTCTCCTTGGGGAAAAGCAGAAAACACGTTAGTGATAACGTCTTCTTTTTGTTCATTTGTCATGTTGGAGGGGAAGGGGGTGTGACTCAAATTGCGTGCCAACCGAATGCGAGTGCTGATGACAACGTCACCATCCGTTCCGCTTTTTTGATACCATTTCGTCATACGGATTCACCGCCTTTTTGTTCCAATTGTTGAATTTTGTCACGAAGTTCGGCGCATTTTTCATATTCTTGCGCCGCCACACATTGTTCGAGTTGTTCCCGCAAACTTTGTAGTTCGCGTTCTTTTTTGATACCGTCATCTGCTTTTTGAGCCACTTTGCCGGTATGCTGTGTTTTGCCGTGAATACGGCGGATAGAGGGGAGAAGACGGTTGTAAAAAGTGCGATAACAGGTGGGACAGCCGGTTTTGCCAAGTTCGGCAATTTCCCGAAAACTGCGACCGCAATCTTCACAGCGAACGGTATCGTCGGCAGTTTTTTTGCCGGGTTCCGAAAAAAGGGAGCCCCAAAAATCCCCAAAATCCAAGCCCAAAGTACTGCCAAATCCGTGTTGAGCGGCACAGTGGGCGCACAAATGCAGTTCGGTGGTTTGTCCGTTAACCGTTCTTTTAACGTGTGTGGTTGCCGGTTGTTTCCCGCAATATTCACAAAACATAAATCATGCCTCCTTATGATACGATACTTGATAGGCCGTTAACATTTGTTTTAATAACGTTGCCCGCAAACGGTCGCGTTGTTCTGTGGGGATTTCACGATAACAACGGTCGGATAACGCTGCTGTCATCACACCGGCGGTGCGGTTGCTGAGAAAGCCTTGGTAGACCAAACTTTGCAAAATGGCTTCGGCGGCAGCGGGGACCAGTGTTTCGCCAATGGAGTTGACTACGTGCATAAGCGGGGTCACATTTTCCTTTGGGACAACGCGTCGTACGCGAATGTAACCGCCACCGCCACGACGGCTTTCTACAACGTAACCGTTTTCCGGCGTGAATCGCGAGGTGAGAACGTAGGTGATTTGGCTGGGTACACACCCGAGTTCTTCCGCCAACACGTTGCGCTGTAATTCGGCAGCACCGTTTTCGGCTGTTTCCATAATATGAAGAATATAGGCTGTAATTTCGTCACTTAATCTCATGGTTTCACATCCTTACACGGATACTATACTTTTAAAGTCAAAGAAAGTCAAAGACAAAGAAAGTCAAACTCAAACGGATATTTTTGATTTTTTGAAAATAGCTCTCATTTTCTTTGATTTTCTTAAAATAGCTCCTTTTTTCAAAAATACGAACCAAACCGTGACTACAGCATAGTATGGAATGAAAGCAGAAAGTAAACGGCGCAAACACAAAGTTTCTTTCTGCTGTATGAAGGGAAGGAGGTCAGCAATATGTGTTTGAGAAATTTGTTCTGCGGTGAAGCTAACTGCACATGGTTGCTCTTTATCATCGTTATCTTGTTACTCATCGACAACGGCTGCGACGATAATTACGGTTGCGGTCAAGTTTGTAACAACGGCTGCAGTTGCGGTTGTGGTTGCTAAACAAAAGCAAAGGGGATTTCCGGTATGTGTTTGAGAAATTTGTTTTGCGGTAAAGTTAATTGCGAATGGTTGCTGTTCATTATCATCATTTTGTTGTTGATTGATAACA
>JAZNRV010000014.1:0-2392 GCA_045590855.1 Acutalibacteraceae bacterium
CTCTTCAATTCCGCGTTCTAATTGCAAAATTTCAATTTCGTCCGCCAATAATTTAAGCAAAGTATGTAACCGTTTTTCGGCGTTTAAGGAATCCAAAACTTTTTGTTTTTCTTCTGCGGGTGCCGGTAAAACATCGGTCATACGGTCAGCAAGCAACAACGCGTTTTGTTCACTTAACAAAGGCAACATATCGTCCGAAGAGATTTCGCCCGAAAACTCTGCGTATTTTCCAAAATAAGAGCGTAATTCGCGTACAAACGCCGCCTCGGTTTCTTTGTTTGCCATGGAACGCGATAAGCATTCCCGTACCTGCACGGTATAAAACGGCTCGTCTTTCACCACAGAATGAATACGTGCGCGGTATACCCCTTCTGCCACAACGTGTATGGTATCGGGGGATGTGCGCAGCACTTGGCGAATACGCAACACTACGCCCGTCTTACAAAGCGAGGTAATATTGGGGCGTTCTTCGGCAATGTTTTGTTGCATAACGGCAAACAAACATTGGTCAGTATCCATGCAATTTTGCAACGCTTGTATGGATTGTTCACGACGAATATCCAAGTGAACGGTAGTTTTTGGGAAAACCACCATACCGCGCAAAGCTAACAAAGGAAGCGTTGCCAAACGCGATATCCGTCTTTTCATGGTCATCATAGTTGTTTCACTCCTAAAAATCAGCAGCCGGTCGCAAATGCGGTCGGCTGCTGCATGAAAAACTTTACTTTTTTTACATTACCCGACTTTGCGCTTTACCGGTTTTTTGCCCGGTGTTTTTATTCTCGTCGGTTTACGTTCCGGGTTTTTTATCAATTCCGGAGGCGCATTATCTTCCACACAAGCACGGGAAATTACAATCTTTTCCACAGTGTAGTCCGAAGGAATTTCAAACATCAAATTCGTAAGCAAACCTTCCATCACCGAACGCAAACCGCGGGCACCCGTGTTTTGTTGCAATGTCTTTTTTGCCACCGCTTTAAGTGCATCTTTGGTAAATTCCAGTTCAACACCGTCCAACTTGAACAAACCGGCATATTGCTTGAGTATCGCGTTTTTCGGTTCGCTCAAAATTTTAACCAGAGCGTTGACGTCTAACGGTTGCAAAGCCGTAATAACCGGCATACGACCGACCAGTTCAGGAATCAAACCAAACTTCACAAGGTCTTGCGGCACAACCTGACGGTACATTTCCCCTTGTTCAAAATCTTTTTTGGATTTGACTTCGTTACCAAAACCCATTGCACCGGAGGAAACACGTTTTTCAACAATTTTTTCAATACCGTCAAACGCACCGCCGAGAATAAACAAAATGTTAGAAGTATTAATTTGAATAAATTCTTGTTGCGGATGTTTTCTTCCGCCGCCGGGAGGTACGTTGGAAACGGTACCTTCCAAAATTTTCAAAAGTGCTTGTTGAACACCCTCACCGCTGACATCACGTGTAATAGAGGGGTTTTCGCTGCGGCGAGCAATCTTATCGATTTCATCCACGTAAATAATACCATGTTCGGCACGTTCCACGTTGCCCTCTGCCGCTTGTAACAAACGTAACAAAATGTTTTCCACGTCCTCACCAACGTAACCGGCTTCGGTTAACGTGGTAGCATCGGCAATGGCAAACGGAACATTCAATGTTTTTGCCAAGGTCTGCGCCAAAGCGGTTTTGCCGACACCGGTAGGACCAAGCAACAACACGTTGCTTTTTTCAAGGTCAACATCGGTACTGTTACCCATGAAAATACGTTTGTAGTGGTTGTAAACCGCTACCGACAACGTGATTTTTGCAGCATCTTGCCCAATGACGTATTCATCCAATACTTTTTTGAGTTCTTTGGGAGTCGGCAAAGTAAACGAGCTTTCGGCGTCCAAAGAACGCTTTTTTGAGAAATGAGCGCCGTCTTCCAAAATATCACTGCACAGTTCAACACACTCATTGCAAATGTACACGCCTGGACCGGCAATCAAACGGAAAACCTCGTCTTGTGCTTTTCCGCAAAAGGAACAACATACCGTGCGGTTTTCTTCGTTTTTCGACATACGCTCACCTCCCCTTTCTTTAAATCATTCGTTAAGCGCGTTTTTCAATCACCTTGTCAATAATACCGTATTTTACAGCATCTTCCGCTGTCATCCAGTTATCACGGTCGGTATCTTTTTCAATCACTTCCAAAGGTTGACCCGTCATTTGCGACAACAACGTGTTCATGCGATTACGAATAAACAAAATGTGTTCTGCTTGAATTTTAATATCACTGGCTTGACCTTTGGTACCGCCGAGCGGTTGATGAATCATGATTTCACTGTTGGGCAATGCCAATCGTTTGCCTTTGGCACCGGCAGCCAACAAGAAAGAACCCATACTTGCCGCCATGCCGATACAAATGGTGGAAAC
>JAZNRV010000015.1:0-19391 GCA_045590855.1 Acutalibacteraceae bacterium
ATCAGCAGTACCGTCAAAACCGTTATTGTTCCGTCATCGGTTAAAACTATTTGGAACAATGCTTTTGCAAATTGCTATAATCTAACCGATATTTATTTCAAGGGTAACGCCATTTATACCGAATCGAATGCATTCCCCGAAAAATCAAAACGTAATGGAACACTAACAATTCACTGCTCCGCAAATTGTAGCGACAGAAATTATAGATATTACAAAAATAGTGCATCAAATTATGATGCCGAGTATGAAGAATGGAACGGTTAAAACTATGAATAGAGAACAATATTTAACCGAAATTTTCAAGGCATATTCTTTAGTATCTGTTCTGAGTGATAAAAACGAGTGCAAGGTATTAAAACTTAAAAACAAAGAGCATGACAAATATATTGTTATACGAAGTTTTCCTAAAGTGATTAGCGCATATGAAGAACTGTATAATATAAACTGCGCAAATCTGCCACTTATTTATGACGTTATCAATTTAGATGATGGGCAGATAGTATTAGAGGAGTTTATCGAAGGCGTTACCATAGCAGAGGTTATGGAAAGCGGAAAATACCGCTATACCGGTACTCGTAAGGTTTTGCAATCCGTCTGTCGTGCCTTAACTGTGCTTCACGAACGAGGTATTGTCCACCGAGATATAAAACCCGAAAACGTTATGATAGCTAAAGAAGGCAGGGTGGTTTTAATTGACCTTAATGCCGCCCGTCAAATTTCAAATGCAAGTAAAGATACCGTGGTTATGGGTACAGTAGGCTACGCTTCCCCCGAGCAGTTAGGAGTAGCGCAAAGCGATGCCAGAACAGATATTTATGCTGTGGGCGTTCTGCTCAACGTGATGATTACCGGTAAGCACCCGAGCGAAAAACTAGCAAAAGGAAAAGCCGGCAGAATTGTCCGTAAATGCACAAGCGTAAATCCCGATGAACGTTATCAATCAGCCGAAAAACTTGCAAATGCTTTATAAATATACAAATAAAATAAATTGGCGTCTCACTATTTCTTAGCGAGACGTCAATTTCGTTATTAAACCACATATTTTAAAGCGAATCAATTAATGATTTTAAATTTTCAAAGCCTAAGTCATGAACCTTTTTTAGCATACCATCAGAATAGCAGGTTTCATACCCTTCTTTTTCAATTGACAAGATAAAAGATTGCAAACCTTTGATTGTTTGAGATTCTTCCAAATTTTGTGTCTCAAAACATTCGATAGCATCCCAAAACAGTTTGTTTTTTAAGGATCTACCGACTGTCAAATGTCTATATCCATCTGCTGCTTTTGTGATATTAATTCCTGTTATACGTACATGATTAGAAATGTTTAGATTGAATGAACGAGTTTTTTTGCTATTAATCTGTAAGCCATATCGTGACAATAATGTTTTAACTATATTAACAACATCATTTTCCGTTTGTAAAAGCTTGTCGCTTACTTCAGTCTTGAACGAAACTATAATATCATCTGCATAGCGAGTATATATGACATTAGCCAAATTCATTTGCTTTAATTTGCCATAAAATATACAATCAAATTCCTTAAGGTAAATGTTTGATAAAATGGGAGAAGTAATAAATCCTAACGGTAAGCCCCTTGAACTTGTGCTGCAAGATTCCACAATATCATTACATTCTTTTTTACTGATCTGATTCTCTTTAATTAAGTTTATTTCACGATAAAGCTTATCAGATAATTGTTTGTGGCAAATGTGCGGAAAGAAGTCTTTTATATCAAACATAATAAAATAATCGTTATACATGTGAGCAATAGCGTTATCAAAGATAGATCTTCCTTTAACATATCCATAAGAAAATATGGAAGGAATAAATCTTTCCTTAATAAAACTATTTATTTTTTTATGCTTAATTTTTAAGTCACAATCCTCTGAACGATATGTTGTGATTTTTCTAGTTTTGTTTTTTGTTTTAATGTGTCTAACAACAATATCTGGATGAGCAATATTCATATTATCCCTCCAAACTCTGTTGTTATTTTTTCGTGTATATAATTCTTAAATTGTGGCATACATTTTTCTAATGGTTGTTTAATAGTGATTTTACGACAATCGTTTTCTGAATCAGATGATGATTGTTCTAAACCTATAAAACCAATCGCTTGTAACATATACAAAAAATATCCTATTGCTTTTCTTAATTTGCAACTATCAATACCTACGACCTCAAGATTCAAAGCATAACCTTCTGTCGCTAAACCCTCTATATTGCAAATGGAGTTTAATAGAATTTTTTTGTATTCATTTTCGAAGAAACCAATATGTTCACTCAAAGTTTTTTCTTTGCGAAACTCGGTTCTAAATATTTCGACAGAAAACATAGATAAAAGTTGGACTTTTAAAATATCTGCATGTAAAAAAACGTTGACCACTTTGTTATCTTTAGAGATAGAGTAACTAATAATGTTTTTATTAGGGTCCGCTTTACCATAGAGAGTGTGTCTAATTTCAATGCATTTGTTATCCTCTAAACGGTTTGCAAACTTTAAAATCTTTCTACCGAGATTTTGGCCTACTTTATTTTCATAAAAGAATGTATGATATTCACTTTTGTTGGCAGAACTCCTATGAATTTCAACATCGGGATAATACTTAATTGTTAGGGGCTTTTTGTTTTCAAAATCCAATTTGTTAAAGAAAGCTAGTTTAATAAATGTTGATATTTTCTTTTCTTCTATTGAAATATCATCGGGAACCAGAACGCATATTTTTTCAGTTAACAATTGATTGCTTGCAAACATTCCAAGTTCAGCGGCCGTTGAAATAGTTTCATGTATAATTATAATCTTATCAGCATACAAAGCTGCAAGGTTTTCAACTTCAGAAAGATTTCTTACAAAAATTTTATCATAAGCCAAATAGCCTTTCTTATTTTGTGCAAAAACAAAATTCTCTTCTAAAAGCACTATTTGAAAATTAATACCAGAGTTTAATAAAAAATCCTTTAAAATAATTCGTTTATCACGGCCACTTTCGGGAGAATATTGGCTGCCGCATAAAAACACCACGTTAAAAGGATCTTGATAATTTAGCTTTTCTTTAAATAATAACATAATTTATTTCCCCAATAAAAAATGAACTCCACTTGAATTTGGTACAATTCATTGGAAGGTGGGAAAATAGCATTAGCGTTCTCGCCGGGAGCGGAGTCCGCGACCAAGAGCGTTGGTAATGATATTTTTCTACCTCGGCTAAAGATGACGGGACGTCATCCAAATTCAATGAAATGTAGTTACATTAACCTTAGTAGCTAAGGTGGCTATAATGCCGTACTGGAGTTCATTAATATTATATCACGAATATTTTGAAATGTCAAAAGAGTTTATTTTTGAAGATAATACATTGTCGTCAAAGGCATAAACTTGAAGTGGTTTGTTTATGGGATAGTCAATTTCAGAAAGAAATACCTTACTGTATTCAGAATGGTTTGCATAATAGTCTATTAAGGTTATATATTTTATAATTGTTCTTTTACTAAAATCTTCTTGCGATGCATCTATTTCCCACTGCTTATCCTTAGAAAACACAAAGTTCAAAATAAAAATAAAATCATTTATATCGATTTCAGTATCAGAAAACAATAACATTTTGTGTGGCTTAGAAAAATAATTTATGCCCACACCTTCAAAATTTTCGTTAACGATCTTAAATTTAAATGGTTTATAATCTTCGTTATATAATTTGATAAACTCATTAAGAAACCAATTTATATAAGTTTTCTTCATACTTAAAATGGTAGAAATGATGTGATAGTCCGATAAATATACGCGCTGTGAGTTAGATACAATTAATAATTTTGATTTCTTTTGCTTTCGAATAATAAATTTTTTGTTTAACGAAGTGCCGACAGGTTCAATGCAAAAGAAACTACTAAAGTCATTGTTTGACGATTTTATCCCATATGTAATTTTATTTTCTTCATGTAATTCATCGATTTTTTTCAAAAAACTCATTTTAAATACTCTCTTATGTATTTTTTGACATTATATCACAATATCTAATAAATTGCAATTGCTTCTGCATAAAAGAAAAAACGTTGTCTTCCAAATGTCTACCAAAGTTCTATAAAACATCAAAAACAGTGATTTTACTGAATTACTGATAAAATCACTGTTTTTAATGGTAAAGCCTTTGTTTATGCGGTTTCAAAGGAACTTTAATGATATGGGAAACGCTGTGCAGAACTGGCTATTAAATGATTCAGGTTCTAATGGTCGCAAGGCTGTGCAGGTTCAAGTCCTGTTACCCGCACCATCCCCCAAGAATGATACGTTCTTGGGGTTTATTTTTTTATCTTATCACTTGTGTTGATTGGAATATTTTGGGCCTGTTTTGTTTGCGGTACACTATATCTATTGCTTTTTTACAAAATCCCCTTGCTTTTTTATCTGACGGTATGTTATTATGTACTAGTAATTATAAAATAGAGGAGGATTGTTCAAATGGCAAAAGAAAAAACGCTTGATGTCAATGGACATCGCAAATTTGGTATTCGCGATAGCATTGCCTATGCGGCAGGTGATTTGGGCTGTAACATGAGTTTTGCGCTCAAAGGCACTATGTCAATTTTCTGGACACAGTTCATGGGTATGGACCTGTGGTATGCACTTCTTTTAATTGTGGTGCAAGTATGGGATGCCATTAACGACCCGCTTATTGGCTCTATCATTGATGCAGACAGACGCACGTACAAAAGAAACAAGTTTCTCGCTTACATCTGGGCAAGTTCTATCGGCCTTATCGTCGGCGGTGCTTGTTGTTTCTTGCCTTTCCCGAATGCGCCGGTATGGGCAAAATTCATCATCTTCATTGCCGGTTATGTTGTTTGGGATGCGTTTTATACTGTGGCTAACGTTCCGTACGGCTCGCTTTTGTCGCTTATCTCCAACGACGTAAAAGACAGGGCTTCCTTATCGGCTTGGCGTTCGATTGGTTCTATTTTCGGTAATATGTTGCCGATGGTTATTCTTCCCTTTATCATTTATGACAAAGACAACAACCTTATCGGCGAACGCGTCTTCATTGCCGCTCTTATCATGGGTGTGCTTGGGTTTATTTGCTTCCAGTTTATGATTAGAAACACGGAAATCCGCGTGGATACTTCCGTTACCCTTAGTGAAGATGCTCCGAAATTCAACGTCTATAAAGCCTTTGGCAACTTTATAAAGAACCGTCCTGCCGTTGGTGCTACGGTTGCTGCTATGGGTATGTTTATCGGTATGCAAGGCGCAACAACCGCCGTAACCGTAATCTTCCAATCGTACTTTAAAAACGTGCAAATATCGGGTATTGTACAACTTTTTGCGATGATTCCGATTGTTGTGTTTACTCCTCTTGCTCGTAAGATGGTGTCTAAGTACGGTAAAAAAGAACTGGCAACGTTTGGTTCGATTGTTTCGATTGTTGCAGGTGTTGGTCTTTTCATCATTATGCCGAACAACACCGGCCTTGACCTTATAATCTATATTATTTGTCAGTTGTTCTTCTCGCTCGGTCTTGGTATTTATTCCACCGTTTCTTGGGCAATGATGGGCGACGCTATTGACTACAACGAATGGAAATTCGGAACACGCGAAGAAGGCGTCGTTTACTCGTTGCATTCGTTCTTCCGTAAACTTGCGCAAGGTATTGGACCTTCTTTGATACTCATCATCATGGTGGCCTTTGGATACGTTGGCGAAAATGAAGGAAATCAGCTTTGGGAAGTTGCTATCAATATGCGTTATATCGTTGCCGCCACTTTCCTTTTCTCGGCTGTCTTACAGTTTATCGGACTTGGTGTTATTTACAATCTTGATAAGAAAACACTTGCCAAGATGAACAAAGACCTTGGCCGTGAAGAAGCTGAATAAACGCTTGCAATTTAGCTTGAAACTTTTAAAAGTCCGATTATCAAGCGACAATCGGACTTTTTTATATTCTGTTTTTGGAGGATAACTATGAGAAACCTTTTAAGTCTCAACGAAAACTGGTTGTTTGCGAAAGACACCACCGATATCAGTCTCCGTGACGGGGTACAGGTGAATCTTCCGCATACGTGGAATGCAGAAGATGGCTTTGACGGCGGAAACGATTATTTTCGCGGTTCGTGCCTTTATGTTAAAGAATTAAACAAAGCCGATTTCCCTGCCGCTGATTTATATTATCTTGAATTTAGAGGTGCCAACTCTTCGGCTGATGTATACGTAAACGGCAAAAAAATGGCGCATCACGATGGCGGATATTCCACCTGGCGCGTGAATATCACCGAAGAACTTGATGAAAAAACCGAAGTCGCGATTGTTGTGGATAACTCGCCTAACGAAACGGTTTATCCGCAAATGGCAGATTTTACCTTCTACGGTGGTCTTTACAGAGGCGTAAACTTAATCTGTGTAAGCAACACGCACTTTGACCTTGATTACTACGGTGCACCCGGCATCAAAATCACACCCACGGTAAACGGTGCGGATGCCACGGTGGAAGTCGAAACCTTTGTGACAAACCTCAAAGAGGGGCAGAAACTGGTTTACACCATTTACGACAAAGAAGAAAACGAGCTTTACAAAATCGAATCGACCGAAACGAAGGCCGTTTTTGAAATCAAAGACGTGCATTTGTGGAACGGTCGAAAAGACCCGTACCTGTATTGCTGTGAAGCAGAGATTGTTGAAAACGGTGACGTTATTGACAACGTTTGCTGCCGATTCGGTTGCCGTAGTTTTAAAATTGACCCTGACAACGGTTTTATTCTCAATGGGGAAGAATACCCACTTCGCGGTGTATCCCGCCATCAAGACAGATGGGGTGTCGGTAACGCGCTTCTGCCCGAACATCACGCAGAAGACATTGACCTTATTATGGAAGTGGGCGCAACCACAATCCGTTTGGCGCACTATCAACACGACCAATATTTTTATGACCTATGCGATGAAAAAGGTTTGGTGATTTGGGCGGAAATTCCGTACATTTCCAAGCATATGCCGGGTGGTCGTGAAAACACCATTTCTCAAATGACAGAACTCATTTCCCAAAACTACAATCATCCGTGTATTGTGGTGTGGGGTCTTTCCAACGAGATTTCCATTGCCGGTTCGGACGAGGATTTGCTGGAAAATCATCGTATTTTGAACGACCTTGTTCACGAAATGGATAAGACGCGTTTGACAACGATTGCCGCTGTTTCCATGTGCAAGATGGATGACCCGTATTTGCAAATCCCCGATGTGGTTTCCTACAACCATTATTTTGGTTGGTACGGCGGTGAAACGTCGATGAACGGTCCGTGGTTTGATAAATTTCACGAAATGCATCCCACCATTCCGATTGGTTGCTCGGAATACGGGTGCGAGGCGCTGAATTGGCATACCAGCGAGCCCAAACAAGGCGATTATACGGAAGAATATCAAGCCTATTATCACGAGGAATTAATCAAACAATTCTTCTCGAGAAAATATATTTGGGCAACACACGTGTGGAATATGTTTGACTTCGGCGCCGATGCCAGAGCAGAGGGCGGCGAAAACGGACAAAACCACAAAGGCCTTATCACGATGGACAGAAAATACAAAAAGGACGCTTTCTATGCCTACAAAGCATGGTTGGTTTCTCCCGCGGTAGACCCTTTTGTCCATCTGTGCGGAAAAAGATATATTGACAGAGTAGAAGACGTCACCAAAGTAACGGTGTATTCCAACCTTCCCGAAGTGGAACTTTTTGTTAACGGTGAAAGCCTTGGCAAAAAGACTGCCGAAGACCATTTCTTCTACTTTGACGTGCCGAACGTTGGGGAAAGCACCATCGTTGCCAAAGCGGGCGAACTTACCGACGAGGGAATGATTCGTAAAGTTGACGAAATGAACACGGACTATGTTCTTGTCGAAAAAGGCGCTGTTCTTAATTGGTTTGATGTTACCGCTCCCGAAGGCCGTTTTTCGCTCAATGACAAAATCAGCGATATTATGGCATCCAAAAGAGGGAAAATGTGGTTTGTCGGCGTTGGGCTGAAAATCAAGAAAAAGATGGACGCTAACAAGAAAGATAAAGCGGAAGGGAAAAAATCCGGTGGATTTGACGTCGATTTGAAAGCCGACGGCGGTCTGATGCAAATGATGGGAAGTTTTACGGTACTTCGCTTGACCAGTATGATGGGCATGATGAATATTTCCTTTACCAAAGAAGAACTTCTCAAAATGAACAAGCAATTAAACAAAATTAAAAAACCCACAAAGAAATAAGTAAAAGAACAAGCCTTTCTCGTAATCGAGAAAGGCTTGTTCTTTCAAATATGGTTTATTTTTGCAACTGAATTTCACAGGCAAACATGGTGCCACCGCTTGTATTTTGTCCTTTGGCTAAAATGTTCTTTCCTTCTTTTAAGTGATAAATGTCAAGTTGTGTGCCTTGTACCACTTCTTTGCGGTAATCGATTTGGAACGTTTCAATAATATCGTCGGCAGAGGGGGCAAGGGCATCCATGACATAGTCAGCATACTTGGTGTTATTGACATGGTTATTAACGTCTAATTCGCTAAACCCCGCGTTGACAATATACGGTATATCGGTCGCTTCAAAATCAGCAACTTTCCTAAGTTTTCCCTCGAACATCGTATCACGACAAAATCCCTCGGTAAACGGATACAGTTGGGGGACGGAAAGCAGTTTGCGTTGTTCACTGTGAACAATTACCCATTCCGAACTGCCTTTAATGAGTAGATTGCCGTTTTCGTCCGTGATACAGTATTCACGGCGATAATTCAGACGATTGGGAATGAGCGGCCAAGTTTTGACCCGCACAGTTTGATGGCGGTTCGGTGCCGAAACGATTTCAAAGGCGATGCGGGTGATTACCCACAAGTAAGAACGGTTTATCATTTCTTCAAAACCTACGCCGAGTTCTTCCGCATGTTGTCCGGCAGCGTCTTGGAATAGGTCCAAAACTGCCGAGGGTTTGATGCGGTTAAACTTATCAAAATCTCCCGCACGCAAGGTGTAGTTCTTTTCCCATGTTGTATTCATTATCTTTGCTCCCTTGTTTTTGCCGATTTATTGATAAAAGTATAGCATAAATTACATGAAATATCAACCGACAACGCAGCGTGCTTTTTTGTTGTATTTATGGGTAGTTTGTTGTATAGTAGAAAAGTAGAGGTGAAAATATGAAACTGAAAAAACGGTATGCAGCCATTGTTGCGGCAATTTTGATGTTGTTTGCGTGGTATTATTATGAAACGAAGACACCAACGTTCTTTTCGCTTGGGAATATTCCGCCGTTTGGTGATGATGTTCCTTACGTGACGATAGATGGCAATCAGCCAAACTTTACGGCGGAAGATATGGTGACAACTTCCTACGAACAATATTCGCCGCTAGATGCCTTGGGACGTTGCGGCGCAGCAAAAGCCTGCGTCGGCACCGATATTATGCCAACAGAGGAACGGGGGAGTATTGGTCAAATCAAACCGTCCGGCTGGCATACCGTCAAGTATGATTGTGTGGACGGGAAATATTTATATAATCGGTGCCATCTTATCGGATATCAACTCACCGGCGAAAATTCCAACCCTAACAATTTGATTACCGGTACACGCTTTTTGAATGTGGAGGGAATGCTTCCGTTTGAAAACCAAATTGCTGAGTATGTCAAAGAAACCGAAAACCATGTTATTTATCGCGTGACGCCGATATTTGAGGGGAGTAACTTGTTGGCAAGCGGTGTGCAAATGGAGGCAAAATCAGTGGAGGATAACGGTGCCGGAGTTTGCTTTAACGTATATGCGTATAACAACCAGCCGGGTGTTGAAATTGACTATGCTACGGGTAAAAGTTGGTTGGGAATTTGACGAATGATTAATAATTTGTTATAATTAACAAAACCCAAGAAAATTCTTTTAAGGGGATGAACAACGATGTTCAAAAAATACGTAGCATTCATTCTTGCGATTTTAGTACTTGCTTTTTCATTGGCGGGATGTCAATCCCCCGGTCCGAGCAATAGCGTTCAAACGACATCTACTGTCTTGCAAACAAACAGTGATTCTAACGAGGAGGCAGTTGTTGCTACCCAAGCATCTTCGACGACCGTTATGTCAACGCAAGAAAACCAAACGACTTTGGCAGAGAAAACAACGGGGAAAACGGCTGTTGCAGCAACATCGAAGGAAGAAAAAACAACAGTTTCTAACAAGAAATCTACCGTTGAACAAAAAACGACTGGTACAACAACCACAACGGCTGTTACACCGCCGAAAAAGTATTCGCTGACACCGCTTCGTACTTCTGAGTATTACGGCCGTTTACAGTTGGCAGGAATGGACAGTCGCACGGCACTTTTGAGCGCGTATCAAGATATTGTCAGCGGTGTGCAAGCAATGAAAGAAGAAATCAAACTAACCGTGCCGCTGAAAACACAAGAAGTGATGATGGTTTTTTATTATTATCACGATGATTATCCGCAACATTTTTGGTGTGATAGTGCGTTTCAATATATGCTCGAAGGGGATACTGTCACGAGTATCCTGCCGCAATATGCGATGACGAAAACACAAAAAGAAAGTGCGCAACGCGAATTTGACGCAGCGGTTTCTGCTTGCTTGAACGAAGCGTCTTACGGTAAAAATGATTACGAGCGTGAAAAGATAATACACGATTATTTGGCAAAACAAACCACTTATCAAAGCAGCAAAAACGCGCACAATGCGTACGGTGCATTGGTAGAAAAGAAGGCGGTATGTGACGGCTATTCGCGTGCTTTTCAATGGCTTTTATACCAAGCGGGGATTCCGGCGTTGATTGCGGAAGGTACCAGTATTAACCCCGCATCCAATGGTGAACAACCTCATGCGTGGAACGTTGTTAAAATTGGCGGAGAATATTACCATGTTGACTTGACGTGGGATGATGCATCTTCCAAGGAAGTTATGTATGCTTATTTTAACATGACCACCAAGCAAATAGCAGAAAGCCATCGTATCAGCAATCAAAATGCGTATACACTGCCGAATTGCACTGCTACCGCAGAAAATTACTATGTCAAGAACGGAACGGTGATTACCAGTTATTCGATTGACAGTATTGCTTCGTTACTGCAACGTGCTGCCGGTGATTTGCACGTATACATTGCAGATAAACCGGAAAATTTTGTGAAGTGGTTTAAGACCAATGCCGGTGCGGTTGCTGAAAAAATAGGGATTACCGGTGGCTATTCTTATCAAACCATTGTTCTTGGTAACGAGGTTGTTTTGCATATAACAGCCAAATAAACAGAGTGATTGCAGAATTAACTTGCTTTTTGGCGAAACAATCTGGTATAATGAGAACATTCTTGCACGAGTAGAGGAGGAAATGATTTGGGTAAACCCGTTGTGTTATGTGCTGACAGCACATGCGATTTGAGTCCGGAACTGAAAGAACGCTTTGGTGTTTTAACCTGTCCGCTTCACGTTGTCTTGGAAGATAAAAACTACGATGACGGCGTGGATATTATGCCGGATGATATTTATGATATCTATGCCAAAAAGAATATACTCCCCAAAACCAACGCTGCTAACACGGCAGAGTATCTTGACTTTTTTAAACCGCATTTGGAAAACGGTTGCGAAATTGTGTATATTAGTTTAGGTTCGTCACTTTCTGTTTCTCAAACCAACTGCCGTATGGCAGCCGCGGAATGTGACGGCGTGTATGTGGTAGACAGTTGTAATTTATCTACCGGCATGGGGTTATTGGTGCTGGAAGCGGCAGACCGCATTGCTGCCGGGATGTCTGCTGCGCAGGTTGCAGAAGAAGTACAGGCGTTAGCAAGGAAATCTCATGCCAGTTTTGTGCTGGACACTTTGGAGTTTTTGCATAAAGGCGGTCGTTGTTCTGCATTGGCAATGTTAGGAGCCAATTTGTTGCAACTCAAACCGTGTATTGATGTTGACACGACTGCCGGCGGTAAAATGGATGTCGGCAAGAAATATCGTGGTTCGCTGGATAAAGCGTTGTTGCAATATGTGCAAGATAAATTGGCGGGCAGAACGGATATTAGCCGCAAACGCATGTTTATTACTCATTCGGGTATTTCCGAAGAACGCTTGGCAATGGTCAAGGCGGCAGTGGAATCATACAATGTGTGCGACGAAATTTTTATCACGCGTGCCGGTTGTACTATCTCCGCACATTGTGGACCGAACACGCTGGGTGTTTTGTTTATGACGAAATAACGAATAACCACAACAAAGACGACCTTGGTAACACCAAGGTCGTCTTTGCTTGGTTTGATTGTTCATCCTAATGTGTGAGTAGTTGTATCAAAGCGGCACCTAATATTCCGCCCAAAAGCAACCAAAAAAGTTGTATCCCAACATAACGGCGGCGGGCTTTTTTTAAGCCGCTGTAAGGGTTTTGGGAAGAAAGCAGTTTGTGGGCTTCCCGGTCCAGCAAGGTTGCCGCAACATCGACGCATTGGTGGCGAACTACCAAAAACATGCGTTCGAAATACGGGTTTTTTGTGTCGGTAACTTCTACGATTTGTCGATTAATTCCTTTTATCATACGCACACTCCTTCGCTCGCTGTGAGTATGGGATTTGGTGAAAAATTTATACAAAAAAGTGTGCTTGAAAAGGAAATATAACTCTTTGTAATATATTCAAAAGCACCCCGATTGTGGAAAACTCTGTTGAAAATGTGAACAAATCCTTATATTTCGTGGTGTTTTTGAGTCGTAAAGGGTCGAAAAAATAATTTTTTTTTGCATTTTTAAAAATATTTGCATACGGATTGTTGAATTTACTTTACGGTTCACGACCTGTTAAAAACCACACGGCACGTTCCACTGCATCGCGTGAATTTCCCCAGTCGGCATCTTCGCCGCTGTTGCGATAATCGAACATTTTGCAAAAGTGAGAAACGTCTTGTTTTAGGGCGGTCATGTAACGGTGTGAAAGAGCAGATGCAGCTTTTGAAAAGGAACCTATTGACTTTTTACTCATAGTTGTTTGGGCGGTTTGTACCAGTAACGAAAAATGGGGAAGGCATAGTGCTTCTTGCTCATCAAACAACTGACGGAAATCGGCTTCGTTTTCCCATAAACGGCAAACAGTGGCCAACATTCTTTCCATTGCCCAATCTACTTGTTGACAAATAAAACACGTGTTTTGCTGTTCGTTTGCATGCTTGGCCTGCTTTTTACTGCTTTTGCCAATCAAAGGCAGTCCTTTGAAAACCTCTTGTTCCATTTCGGCTAAATGACTTTCCAAAATTAAGGCGACACCCAGGCGGTTTCGCTGTTTCATAATATCGCGAAAATGGTCAATACAAAACCCCAAACGATTGGTTTCTATGCGCACGTCAGGTTCCATCATGGCTGCACCAGTAATGTATTCTGCCATGCGTTTTTCCAGCATGTTACGCATACGGCAAATGGGGCAACCCTCTTTTGGTTCAAAAACTTCACTGATAGGGATATTGGTAATATCGGAACGCAAAATATACACATCCTTTCATGAACTAAGTATACCAAGAATCTTATTGTGGTACAAGTTTTTTTGAGAAAAGTCGTATTTTTTTATAAATTCCCCTTTTCTTATGTAAAAAAATGGTGTATACTGATTAATGATAAATATTAGGAGGTTTGCGGTTATGCCCCTTGTTAACACAAAAGAAATGTTTAAAAAAGCCTATGAAGGCGGTTATGCTATTGGTGCCTTCAATATCAACAACATGGAAATCATGCAAGGTATTGTCGGTGCTTGTAAGGAATTAAACTCGCCGGTTATTTTGCAAGTTTCCGGTTCGGCACGGAAATATGCTCACCATGGGTATTTGTATCACATGGTGCAGGCTGCTGTGGAAGAAACCGGTCTGCCGATTGCTTTGCACTTGGACCACGGTTCCAGCTTTGAATTGTGCAAAGATTGCATTGACGGTGGTTTTACCTCGGTTATGATTGACGGTTCGCATTTGTCGTACGAGGAAAATGTTGAACTTACTCGCAAAGTGGTGGAATATGCTCATGCTCGCGGTGTTACCGTGGAGGGTGAATTGGGTCAATTGGCAGGCGTTGAAGACGAAGTCAGCGTTGAGGCAGACAAAGCCAATTACACCGACCCCGACCAAGTACAAGACTTTGTTACGCGTACCGGTGTGGATTCGCTTGCTATTGCCATCGGTACAAGCCATGGTGCTTTCAAATTCAAACCCGGTCAAAAACCGCAACTGCGCTTTGATATTTTGCAAGAAGTCATGGACCGTTTGCCCGGTTTCCCGATTGTGTTGCACGGTGCTTCTTCCGTTATGCCGGAATATGTTTCCATGGTTAACGAAAACGGTGGTCAAATGGCAGATGCTATCGGTATTCCCGAAGATATGTTGCGCAAGGCTGCTTCCATGGCTGTTTGTAAAATCAACGTCGACTCTGACTTGCGTTTGGCATTAACTGCCGGCGTTCGTCGTCATTTGAAAGAAAACCCCACTCATTTTGACCCGCGCCAATATTTGGGCGATGGTCGTGAGTGCATTACTGCTGTTGTCAAACACAAAATCCAAAATGTTTTGGGTAGTGCTGATAAAGCCTAAAAAAGTATACGTTACCCCGCTTGCCCATCAAGCGGGGTAAATTTTTAAAGAAAGGGTTATTCGCCATGCGATTGCTGATTATTGACGGGAACAGTATTCTTAACCGTGCGTTTTATGGAATTAAAGTGCTTACCACGCACGACGGTGTGCCTACCAACGCGTTGGTAGGGTTTTTGAATATTTATTTTCGCCTGTTAGAACAAACCAAAGCCGACGCGGTAGCGGTTGCTTTTGACCGCAAAGCACCGACGTTTCGGCATGAGTGGTATGACCAATATAAAGCAGGTCGCAAAGGCATGCCTGAAGAACTCGCCCAACAATTGCCGCTTGCCAAAGAATTGTTAACATTGATGGGCTGCCACGTGGTGGAACAAAACGGCTATGAAGCAGACGATATTTTGGGCACACTGTCGGCACAGGCACGTCAAAACGGAGTGCCTTGCTTTGTGGCTACCGGCGACCGTGATTCGCTGCAACTGGTGAGCGAAGAGGTCACCGTGCTTTTGGCTACCACCCGTATGGGGAAACCCGAAACCGTGGTTTTTGACCCGACAGCAGTTTTTGAAAAATATGGCTTGACCCCCACACAACTCATTGATTTAAAAGCACTTATGGGGGATAGCAGTGACAATATTCCGGGTGTTCCCGGTGTGGGTGAAAAAACGGCATTGGATTTGTTGCATCAGTATGAGACGCTTGACGGGGTATACGAACATTTGGATGAACTGCGCGAAAGCCTTTGTCGCAAACTGACAGAAGGGAAGGATAGTGCCTATCTTAGTCGTCGTTTGGGAACCATTTGTTGTGAAGCACCTATTGATACAGAACTTGCCCATTACACGCTGGCTGCTCCGCAAACACACGAATTGTCAGTGTTGATGACACGGTTGGAATTGTTTAAGTTGATGGACAAAATGGGGCTGACTGCTACGGTCACGGTTTCTACCAACGAATCGAACGCCAAACCAAAAACCTTGGAAACGGCAGATGCACAGGCTTTGCTATTGTCCAATCCGTTGACGGTATGGCTTTGTGACGACACGGCGTGGTTGACGGCAAACGGTAAGGTTGCCTCGATTTCGGTTGACGACACAAGGTTGTTGGAAGTGTTATCCGATGCGGCTGTCAGCAAAAAAACAGCCGACACCAAAGCGTTGGCGGCACATTGCTTAAAACATGGCAAAACGCTCGAAGGTGTATCTTTTGATGCAGTGCTGGCAGCGTATTTGCTGAATCCCTTGGCTTCGGAATATGACGTGATTCGTTTGGCGCAAGAGTATGGTGTGTTACCATTCGATAGCGATGTTCCCGAAGAAGCGCGTGTGCTGGAATCGTTGTGCCACGTATTGGAAAAACAACTGACCGAAACAGAGATGCTTTCATTGCTAACGGATATGGAAATCCCGTTGGCGGTGGTGTTAGCATCGATGGAAATGGCGGGGTTTGAAGTGGATGGTGACGGTGTTGCTGCCTTTGGTAACCGTTTGCAGGAACGTTTGGATGTTTTGGTGAAAAACATTACGGAACAAGTTGGGTATGAGTTTAACTTAAATTCCCCCAAGCAACTGGCAAAAGCCTTGTTTGAGGATTTGCAATTGCCTGCCAAAAAGAAAACAAAATCGGGGTATTCCACCAATGCAGAGGTGCTGGAATCGTTACGGCACGCACATCCGGTGGTGGAAATGATTTTGGATTATCGCACGTTATCCAAACTGAAATCCACGTATTGTGACGGGTTGCAAAAGGTGATTGCGGCAGACGGGCGGATTCATTCTTCTTTCAATCAAACGGAGACCCGTACCGGTCGTATTTCGTCTACTGAACCGAATTTGCAAAACATCCCCGTCAAACAAGAATTGGGCAGAGAATTGCGTCGCTTTTTCCGTGCCAAAGACGGCTATGTGCTGTGCGATGCAGACTATTCACAAATTGAATTGCGCGTGCTGGCGGCATTGTCAGGTGACGAAACCATGACAGATGCTTTTAATAATGAAGAAGATATCCATCGTATTACCGCTTCTCAGGTTTTTGATGTGCCGGAAATTTTGGTGACGCCCCTCATGCGTTCGCAAGCCAAAGCGGTGAATTTTGGCATTGTTTACGGGATTGGTGCTCATTCGTTGTCAGAAGATATCCACGTTACCTACACGGAAGCAAAACACTATATCGACCAATATTTGGCGCATTACAGTGCTGTGGCGGGGTATATGGACTTCTTGATTGCGGAGGCAAACCGTACCGGTTATGCCAAAACTTTGTTTAATCGTCGTCGCCCGTTGCCGGAACTGAAAGTTTCCAACCACATCACGCGTTCTTTTGGAGAACGGGTGGCACGAAATATGCCGATTCAGGGTACGGCGGCAGATATCATTAAACTTGCCATGATTCGCGTTCATCGTCGGTTGATAGAAGAAAAAGTCGATGCTCGCTTGATTTTGCAAGTTCACGATGAATTGATTGTAGAAGCAAGAGAAAGCGAAGCAGAAAAAGTTGCGCGTATTTTGCAAGAAGAAATGGAACTGGCGGCAACACTTACGGTACGGTTGCGCGCCGACGTCAATGTCGGCAAAACGTGGTACGATGCAAAACAATAAATAAAATCCAAAATAGGTCTTTGCAGAATGTTGTTTTTGTGGTAGAATGTTAGAAATGAACGAGAAAGGGGAGATACCATGTCGGTGATTTCACACAGTGAAGCGCAAACGCAGTCACTTGGTGCTAAATTGGCTGCTCACTGTAAAGCCGGCACGGTGGTTGCTTTCTTTGGTGGCTTGGGCATGGGGAAAACCGCTTTTGTGCGGGGAATGGCACAAGTTTTATCCCCCAATGCGCATGTTTCCAGTCCTACGTTTGCATTGGTAAACGACTACGGCGGAACGCCGCCACTTGTCCATTTTGATATGTATCGTATTACCGGTTGGGAAGATTTGGATACCACCGGATTCTTTGAATACCAACAACAAGGTGCGGTGTTGGCGGTGGAATGGAGCGAAAATATTGAGGCGGCGTTACCGCCCGATGCTATTCGCGTGATGTTTTGCCGTCTTTCGGAAAACGAGCGAGAAATCACAATCGAAGGGGTGAATACGGATGTTTTCTAAGGAAGCGTTTACACTGCTTTCGGTGGAATCGTCGGCAGGTCCTGCTTCTTGTGCGATTTTGCGTGTGGAAAACAAAAACCAACGTGTTCTTGCGCAATCGTTTGTGAACACGGGGCTTACACATAGTCAAACCTTGTTGCCGTTGATTAATCATACCATTGCCGATGCCGGCTTGTCTTTTGCGGATATTGATGTTTTGGCGGTGGCGGTGGGACCCGGCTCTTTTACGGGTGTGCGTATCGGCGTTTCGGCGGTAAAAGGTTTGGCATTTCCGCAAAATTTGCCGTGTGTGCCGATTTCCACTTTGGAAGGTATGGCCCGCCGCTTGGAAGGTTTGCCGTTTAATGGTCGTATTGTGGCGGCGATGGATGCGCGTTGCTCGCAAATTTATACGGCACTGTTTTCTTTGGAAAATGGTGTGATTGTTCGTCTGACTCCCGATGAGGCTTTGCCCATGACCGAAGTGAAAGACCGATTGTTAGCAACTTCCGGCCCCATACTTTTGGTCGGCGATGGTGCGGCGTTGTGTTATGAACAATGGTGTGATGAGATATCGGATTTGTGGCTGGCACCGCCGTCTTTACGGTATCAACACGCTGTTGGTATAGCACTCGCAGCGGTTATGGCGGTACAACAAGATAGCGTTACTACGGCAGAAGAATTAGTGCCTGCATATTTGCGTTTGCCGCAAGCGGAACGTGAATTGCGCAGCAAACAACAGCAAAAATAAAAACAGGAAGTTCAGTAATATTTTAGGAGGTATTATTATGCCAAACAAACCGTTTATTGCAGACCATCCGCTCATCCAACACAAAGTCACGTTGTTGCGTGACAAAAACACCAGTTCCAAACAATTTCGTGAATTGATTCAAGAAATCACGGAACTGATGGTTTATGAATCAACGCGCGATTTGCCGATGTGCGAAGTGGAAGTCCAAACACCTCTTGCCAAAACTACCGGTTACCAAATTGCCGGAAGAAAATTGGCGTTTGTGCCGATTCTGCGTGCCGGTTTAGGTATGGTGGATGGGGCAGTGGAATTGGTTCCTTCTGCTCGCGTGGGACATATTGGATTATACCGTGACGAAACCACGTTAAAACCTGTGGAATATTACTGCAAATTACCGGGTGATATTCATGAACGCGAAGTGATTGTTTTGGACCCCATGCTTGCAACCGGCGGTTCCGCGGTGGATGCGATTGGCCAAATCAAAAAACGCGGACCTAAGAGCATTAAGTTTATGTGTATTATAGCCGCGCCCGAAGGGTTAAAAGCTTTGCAAGAAGCGCATCCCGACGTGCAAATTTATTGTGCTTCCTTGGATAAATGTTTGAACGAAAACGGATACATTGTTCCTGGCTTGGGCGATGCCGGTGACCGTATTTTCGGCACCAAATAAGAAAAATAAAAAAAGCAACCGCGCAGTGCGCGGTTGCATTTTTTATCCTTCGTTGAAACGCGCCAAAAACAGTTTGGTACGTTCGTTTTGCGTATGGTCAAAGACTTGTTCGGGAGTACCTTGTTCCACGATGACGCCGTCATCCATAAAAATGACTTGGTCAGAAACATCGCGTGCGAACTGCATTTCATGTGTGACAATAACCATGGTCATGTTTTTCTTTGCCAGTTCTTTGATGACTCGCAAAATCTCACCGGTGAGTTCTGGGTCCAGTGCCGAGGTGGGCTCATCAAAGAACAAAATTTCCGGGTCCAGTGCCAAGGCACGAGCAAT
>JAZNRV010000016.1:0-1957 GCA_045590855.1 Acutalibacteraceae bacterium
AACGCCGCTTTGTGTGCAACACAAAGCGGCGTTTTTTTGCGAAAAATTAGTACTGGGCAGGTTGACTTATTTTCTAAAAAATGATATACTAAACTTGATTCGGCTTTTATTTAAAAGCCAAGGATATAAAAGAAGGAGGAAGTGCGCATGGATATTTTTGACGTACTCACACTGGTTGGCGGTTTGTCGCTTTTCTTGTTCGGCATGAACTTGATGGGTGATGCCCTCGAACGCAGCGCGGGCAACAAACTGGAAGCCATGATTGGCAAACTTACCACAGGAAAACTCACGGGTTTGCTTACCGGTTTGGGTGTTACGGCGGTCATACAAAGTTCTTCTGCCACCACGGTTATGGTGGTCGGCTTTGTTAACTCCAAACTCATGACATTGCGCCAAGCCATTCACATCATTATGGGTGCGAATATCGGTACCACCGTTACCGCCTGGATTTTAAGCCTTAGCGGCATTTCGGGCAGTAATTTGGTTTTGCAATTGCTCAAACCTTCCTCTTTCACACCTGTCTTGGCACTTATCGGTATTGCGCTTTTTATGTTTACCAAAAGTAATCGCAAAAAAGATATTGGCGTTGTATTGCTCGGCTTTGCCACGTTGATGTTCGGCATGGAAACCATGACGAGTGCTGTGGCGGGACTCAAAGATATCCCCGCCTTTGGCGAACTGTTTTTGCTGTTCAAAAACCCCGTTTTGGGCGTACTGGTCGGCGCGTTGCTCACGGCGATTATTCAATCCAGTTCCGCTTCGGTCGGTATTTTGCAAGCCTTGGCGGCAACCGGCGCGGTGTCGTACGGTGCGGCTATTCCGATTATCATGGGTCAAAACATCGGTACGTGTGTTACTGCCATGCTCTCGTCGGTCGGCACTACCAAAAACGCCAAACGTGCGGCGCTTGTGCACTTGTCGTTTAACATTATCGGCACGGTAATTTGTTTGGTGGCATTTTCGCTGGTTAAGGCACTGCTCGCGCCCGCCCTGTTCAACGAGGCTGCCACTTTTGCGGGCATTGCTACCGCTCACTCGGTGTTCAACGTGGCGTGTACGCTCATTTTGTTGCCGATGTCCGGCATTTTGGAAAAACTGGCCTACAAACTCATCCCCGACAGCAAAGCCCCCGAAACGGTATCGGAACTTGACGAACGTTTGCTTGCCACCCCCGCTATCGCCTTGGAATGTGCGCATAAACTCACCTTGGAAATGGCAACCATAGCCACCGATGCCCTCAAAGCATCTGTTGCCTCGCTTTCGGATTACGATAAAGAAAAAGCCAAAATCGTGCAAGAGGCAGAAGAAAAAACCGACCATTTCGAAGATATTATCGGCACCTATTTGGTTAAACTCAGTGCCAAACAGTTAAACGAAAACGAAGGTGCCATGGCATCCATGTTGCTTAAAGCCATTGGGGATTTTGAACGCATTTCCGACCACGCGGTCAACATTTTAGAATCGGCAGAAGAAATGCGTGAAAAAGGCATTGTTTTCACCGCCGATGCCAAATGTGAGCTGGAATCCTTGGCGGCGGCAACCGTGGAAATTGTTGCTCTTTCGCACCAAGCATTTGTGGAAGAAGATGTCACCAAAGCTAACTTGGTGGAACCGCTCGAACAAGTTATCGACCGCATGAAAGAACTGCTCCGCACCCGCCACATCGACCGTTTGCGTGTGGGCGAATGCGGCATTGAAGCGGGCTTTGTGTGGAGTGACCTTATCACCAACATGGAACGCGTTTCCGACCATTGCTCCAACATTGCGGGTTGCGTGATGGATACCCAAAACCAAAACATGAACCTGCACGAAACGCTCAAAACCCTGCGCAGTGATAACGACTTCTACCGCGAAAAATACGCGGAATATACCAACAAATATCTTTCGTTTGTTTAACAACCAAAACCCCCGTATCGTACGATACGGGGGTTTTGGTTGTTAAACAAACGAAAGATAT
>JAZNRV010000017.1:0-4870 GCA_045590855.1 Acutalibacteraceae bacterium
AAATTTCCGGGTCCAGTGCCAAGGCACGAGCAATCGCAACACGTTGTTGTTGACCGCCCGATAATTCGCACGGATAAGCATTGCATTTGGCGGATAGGCCGACTTCATCAATAAGTTTTAGCGCTTTTTCTTCAATCTCTGCCAAAATTTGTTTGGCGTTTGCTTTGTAATCGGGACGAGCTTTGGCTTGTAATTTGGGAGCCAAGCAGACGTTTTCCAAAACGCTGTATTGGGGGAATAAATTAAAGTTTTGAAAAACCAAACCAAAATGCAATCGGTTTTGACGAATTTGCGCATCGGTTAAGGTGTTTTTGTCGGCATCGTCAAACAATACTTTGTCGGTTGTCACGATTTTTCCGCTGTCGGGCATTTCCAAAAAATTCAGGCACCGAAGCAACGTGGTTTTACCGCTGCCGGACGAACCGATGATGGATAAAACATTCCCTTTTTCTAAGGAAAAACTAATACCTTTGAGAACTTCGGTTTTTCCAAAGCTCTTTTTTATATTCGTTACGTCTAATATCGCCATGATTAACTCCTAAAATAACTTAGTTTCTTTTCTAATCGTCCTAACAGTATAGTAAGCAATCCGACAAATAACAGATAAAATACGCCGGTATAGAACAGCGGCCAAACCAGTGCTTTGGTAGCGGCAAGTTCTTTGGCTTGTTTGATGATTTCGCTTACCATAATGCAGTTGGCGAGCGCGGTATCTTTAATCAACGTGATGATTTCGTTTGACATCGGTGGAACAATGCGCTTGACAACTTGTTTTAAAACGATTTTACGAAACACTTGTGATTTGGTAAGCCCCAACACATAACCGGCTTCGTATTGACCGCGGGAAATACTTTCGATACCGCCGCGATAAATCTCCGAAAAATAGCACGCATAGTTCAAAACAAAAGCGATGAGTACAGCCACTACACGTCCGGTGTCCATGATGTTATAGTTCATGAACATGTACTTGTCGATGTAACTGAAAATAGGCTTGTCAAACAATAAACCGGGAACGTAATAAATGATAAAGATTTGAAGCATCAGCGGGATACCGCGCACAATCCAAACGATAACTTTGGAAACGGCTTGCAAGGGTTTGAATTTGCTCATGGAGCAAAAGGCGATAGGCAACCCGAGCGGCGCGCCTAATAGCAAAGTTACCGCAAAAATCAACAGCGATATGTAAAATCCGTCCAACAAGAATTTGGTTACTTCCCAAAAAGTCATAGTATACTCCCCAATAAGGCGAACAACCCTTTGGGGGCTGTTCGCCTATCATAGTAAATAAAGTTTATATTGTAATTTTCTTATTTCTTTTGGTCGGAGAAATCTTTGATAGCGGTGCTGGCAACGCCGTATTTATCAGCCAAAGTAGCAATGGTACCGTCGGCGCCGAGTTTTTCCAATTCGGCATTGACTTTGGCGGTCAAATCGCTGCCTTTTTTGAAGCCGATGGCGTAGTATTCGACTTCGCTGGACAAACCTTCTACGATAGCCAAGTCTGCATAGTCGCCATTGCCGACATAACTTTTTGCCAATTGAGCATCCAACACGGCAAAATCAGCAGTACCGCCGATAACTTCGGTCAAACATTCGGTTTGGGCAGTGAAACCTTTGAACGTAGCGCCTTCAAAAGTTTTGGCATACGTCTCGCCGGCAGAGCCTTTTTCGCCGACACCTAATTTACCTTTCAAATCTGCTGCCGAAGCAATGCCGGCATCTTTTTTGGCAACAACCACTTGGCGGTTTTCCATGTAATTATACGAAAAATCCACCTTTTGAGCACGTTGGATGCCGTCGTCATCGTCAGCAACGTTGGCGGTGAAGCCATTCCAGATGCAATCAATGGTGTTCGAGTTCAAATCGGTGTATTTGTTTGCCCAAACAATTTCTTGAAAAATCACTTTGTAGCCCAAGTTTCCAAAAACCTTTTCAGCGAGTTCGGTGTCATAACCGACCAACTTACCGCTGTCATCTTTGTAGTTCATCGGTGCGTAAATGGTGTAACCAACAGTGATTACTTTTTCTTGGGTGTCGCCACCGGTGGGGTTTGTAATAACATCATCGGTGTTGTCTTTGCCGCAACCGGCAAAGCAGGCGACAATCATCAAGACAGCTAAAGCGAGTGCAAAAAAGCGTTTCATAATAAATCCTCCTAAAATATGTTTGTTTTGCTGTATCCATATTATACTCTACCACATTACCAAAGTAAAGTGAAAAATCAAAAAACCCCCCCGTTTCTATGTTTTGAACAAGAAACGGGAAAAAATATTATTGAAAAACAACAAATCCTACGCTTTTTCTGTGCGGGATAGTGGTTTGATAGGGAGGTTTGCTAACGTGACAGCGGAGAACATTAAGATGCAACCGCAAATTTCGCGTACGGAAAGCATGTCACCAAGTAAAATCCAGCCGGTCAACACGGCAAAAACGGATTCCAGGCTTAACAGCAAAGTGACGACCGTGGGGTTGGCATCTTTTTGTGCGATAATTTGTAAAGTATAAGCAATGCCGCTGGAAAACACGCCAATGTATAAAAGCGGTGCCCAGTATTTGATGATAAGTGAAAAAGAGGGGGTCTCAAACAAAAACATTAAAACGGTGCTCAAAACGGCAACGGTGAAAAATTGTACACAAGAAAGGTGAATACCGTGAACATCCTGCAATCGGTCGACCAACAATATTTGAAAAGCAAAAAAAACGGCGCATAATAATATCAATAAATCACTGGGCGCAATGCTAAAACCATCGGTAATGCAAAGTAAATACAATCCTACTAACGCTATACCAATACCTACCCAAACGGTGTAAGGCGCACGACGACGAAAAAAGATACCCAGTATCGGCACCAAAACGACGTAAAGAGAAGTGATAAATCCTGCTTTTCCGGGGTCGGTTTCGCCAATACCGGCTTGTTGCAAATTGGCGGCGGCAGTCAATAAAACGCCGCACCCGATACCACCCCACAATAGGTGTTTACGGTAGTGTCGACGATTTTCGGCGGGAACACTCATTTTTTTTCGCAGTGTGAACGACAACAATAAAATCGCAAAAGCACCAATCCAAGAGCGAACCGCATTAACGGTAAAAGGGGGCAAGTCACGGGCAGCGATGTCTTGCGCAACAAAAGCAGAGCCCCAAATAAAAGCGGCTAATAAGGGACATAACGTTGTTCGAAATGCGATACGGTTTAACAAAATAATTCCTCTTTTCACCAAAACTTGTATCACTATACCACGTTTCGATAAAAAGTGCAACCATCATAAGGACTTGACAGAAAATGAAAATATGATTATGCTATTTGATGTGAAAACATTAGAAAATGAGGGGGTTATAATTATGGATAAATATAAACGGCTTTTGTCGAATACCATGATATTTGCCATTGGTACGTTCAGTTCCAAATTACTCTCCTTCTTTTTAACACGTTTATATACCGAATTATTAACACAAGGACAATATGGCGTTACCGATATGTTACAACAAAGCGGTAATTTACTGTTGCCGCTGATTACCTTGGGTATTACCAATGCTGTGGTGCGTTTCGGTTTGGATAAAGGTGTGCGCAAAAGTGATGTGTTTACCACAGGTTTACTTTCCCTCTTTGGCGGCGGCGTGTTGCTGTTACTTATCAGCCCTTTGTTGTCGAATATCCCGTTGATTACCGACTATGTGTGGTTGTTGTGCGTTTTTGTGTTGACTTCCGCACTGCGTTCTCTTTGTGCGCAATTTGTTCGCGCACAAAACCGCGTCAAACTTTTTGCAGTCGATGGCATTTTGAGTACGGTTACCACCATTGGTTTTAATATCATTTTCTTGGTGGTGTTACGATGGGGCATTTTGGGCTATATGCTCTCCATCATTTGTGCGGATTTGCTGTCGGTGGTGTTTTTGACAATCACAGCGCGGTTGCATCGTTTTATCAATTTCCGCTCGTTGGATTTTTCGGTACTGCGTTCCATGCTTAAATACGCGGTTCCAATGATACCTAACACCGTTTTGTGGTGGATTACCAATGTATCCGACCGTTATCTGGTAGCCGTTTTTTTGGATGAGTCATTCACTGGTCTGTACGCCGTCGCTTATAAAATTCCGTCTTTGATTATGTTGGCATCCGGTATTTTTATGGATGCTTGGCAGATTTCCGCTGTTACCGAAGAAGAAGACAGAAACACTTTTTATACCAGAATTATGTCATTGTACAGTGCTCTGCTGTTTGTGATGGCATCGGGAATTATCGTTTGCACGCGGTGGATACCTCATGTGCTATTTGCTACCGAATATTATAGCGCGTGGCGCTATATCCCGTTGCTGGTTATTTCCATGGTGTTTACGTGCTTGGTAAACTTCCTTGGTAGCATTTATATGGTGGAAAAGAAGAGTATGCGTTCGTTGGTTACGGCTCTTATTAGTGCTGTAGCGAATGTGCTGCTCAACTTGCTTTGGATTCCGCGTTATGGTGTGAACGGAGCGGCAGCGGCAACGTTGGTTTGTTATTTGATTGTGTTTGCTGTTCGGACGTGGGATACCAAGCGGTATATCCGTATTGAGTGGAATTACCTGCGATTGATTCTTTGCACGGTACTGCTGTTGGCTCAAACAGTATTATTGTTGTGTAATGTGCCTTTGTCAAGTGTTTCCCAACTGGTCTTCTTCAGCTTGGTTTTGCTTTTGTGTGGCAAAGAATTTTTGCTTGGTATCCGCCGATTTTTGCGTCGTTAAAAAAACAAAAAAAATTCAAAAAAGTGTTGACAAAAGCTTTTCCTAGTGATAATATATATAGGCTATCCCGCAAAACGAGGTAGCAAAAGGACCTTGAAAATTAAACAATGTGAAAGAAAGAACGAACACACAACCCGTAATTTCTTAA
>JAZNRV010000018.1:0-1650 GCA_045590855.1 Acutalibacteraceae bacterium
CTTCACGTTCGAACGGGACTATGCCGTTTCTTATCGTTAGGTATACAGAATGCGTTGTCGGTTCAATAAACACGACCCCTTCTACGTCGGACAAGCATGCTATCAGCCCATCAAAGAAAGATGTGCTTTGCAACTGTTCGATGTACGGAACAGTAAATTCATCAAGCATTCCTGTGAATTCATAAAATCCATTTACCGGGTTAAACCCTGTTGCTTCGGTGTTTTCCCGTGTTTCCGTCATATCGAACGCGCGGATGTAGGTATATTCATATACTTCGCCCGCGTCGGGTTCATATTTCTCGCCATATACTTGATACAAAATCCCGTTTTCAAAGTCAATCGCTGAGCGACCATACCCAGTGCCTTTGTCTGCCGGAACAGGAACAAGGAAAACCCTGTTTAAAATGCATGTGCTTTCTTGCACAAATACTTCGAAAAGCCTTTGGTATGTCTGATTCCCAACGGTTTGTATCCCGCCCGCGCTTACATATAACGGCGGGTACAAATCAGCCGGGTTATTTTTTTTGGGGGCAAATTGCCCCGTATGCCCATGGACAAGGTTAAACGTGCTTGAATTGCGCTTGACGTAGCTTCCATCCGACAAGTTAATTGTGTAAATCTTGCCAGTGTAAAGTTGTGCAATGGACTGCGACAAGCTGTCGCACGCTATACCCTGTGAGCCGCTACCAAGTTCGGGGATGTCGAAAAGAAGCGTGCTTCTAAATGTGTCTGACACCAAATGTTGGTTGCTGTCCCATGCAACCGTGCCGTCCCTTTTGTATGCCGTGTTTATTGCCGTGCCGTTCCTTTGATATGCTTCGTGCAGTTCCGTTCCGCTCTTGTCGTATATGCTACCCATTAAACAAACCTCTGTCCGTTGACATATAGTTCGATGTCAAACTCAAATTCAACGGCGCGATATACAAATGCATAGATGCTGTATGCGTTCTGTGCGCTTTCCACGGTGAATGTAGCCGTAAAATCGTTTTTCGTGCCGTCCCCGGTCGCTGTTAATTCGTGACGACATTCTCCACCAACTATTGACGACGACCCCGTGCCAATTTCGTTTCTAAAGTTTATAGTTATGAAGTTGGACGTCGACGTATTGCCCGTATACCGGAAGTTCTTTACATTCAGCGTAAAAGTTGCGCCCGCCGGGACTGCAAACATCGCGCCGTATGTAGTTGTCGGATTAATTGCGACATGCCCATCTTTTAAGATGACCGGTCCTCGCGAGTTTGCCGCCGTGCGCCCATATATATGGTTACCATCAGATACAGCAACCCATACGTCACTACCCGCGCGGACTTCAGCCACATCGGCAAGCGGGTACAACGCCGATTCTGTCACTACAACAGTAAACGTCGCCGTCTGACCACCGTATAAAACTGTTATCGTGCTAGTACCAACCGCCAGTTCCCCGGTGAGCGTATAGTCTTCTGCGGGCACCGTGCGCGTTGAAAGGTCGTCGTATGTCGCCGTTACCACCAAGTCATTTTTCAGCGAATCCAATGTGTCGGTTGTGTAAACCGTCCCGCTCTGCGTATAGACCGCCGCGATGGATACCAGTTCCGCGGGCGGGTAAAGCGCGTTGTAAAGGGCGTTGTAGTAGGTCTGCCCGTTTTGGTCGATATACGCGACTTTCTAGGC
>JAZNRV010000019.1:0-13518 GCA_045590855.1 Acutalibacteraceae bacterium
CTTCCCAAAACCATCAGCGGGAAAATACAACGGAACAAGCTGTAATTTTCCTATTGACAAAATCCCCAAAGATATGCTATACTTTGATATGTTATAAAAACGTTGACGAAGAGTGCTTGAGTGTGTTTTTCTCAGAGAAGCGACGGTTGGTGCGAGTCGCCGAAAAACAATTCAATGTCTGTAGCTTCTGAGTTGAGAGGAAGAAAACCTTGGTGAGTAGAACCTCTCCGTGATTGCCGCGTTAGTGCATACGGATTGTTTGACCCTGAGTGGCGATATTGTATCGCAATTTGAGTGGTACCGCGGGTTTGGAATTCTAAGCTCGTCTCAAAGTATTCTATCTTTGGGACGGGTTTTTTTCGTCCCAATCTTAGGAGGCAGTTATTATGCAAAGCAAAATGAACGGTTTGGACCTAAAAATCCAAGAAATGGCACACCGTATTCGCGAATTGCGGGAAATTGAAAATTTAACCACCGCGCAAGTTGCCGAAAAGGCGGGTGTCACCGAACAAGAATATATCGACTGCGAAAACGGACGAAGCGACTTAAACTTCGCGTTTATTTATCGTTGTGCATTAGCTTTCAATGTTGACGTTACCGATATTATCGAAGGACGCAGTCCTACTTTGAAATCGTATACCGTCACCAAAAACGGCGAAGGCAAAAAGATTGAACAAGCACACGGCATGACGTATTATAACTTGGCCGCCGCTTTCCGCAATCGTATTGCTGAACCGCTATTGGTGCGCAGCCAATATGACGAAGCGGCACAACACCGCGATATTGAACTGACCACCCACGTTGGTCAGGAATGCGATATTATTATTGAGGGTCACTTGAAAGTTCAAATCGGTGAACACCAAGAAATATTGGGTCCCGGTGACAGCATTTATTACAACAGTTCTGCTCCGCACGGCATGATTGCCGTTGGTGGTCAAGATTGCTTGTTTTATGCCATCGTGCTCAATCCCACAGGCGACCCCGTGCCGGAACTGCAAACCTCTCCCCTGGTTTCCGTTAAACCGCGTGACCGTGACCCCGAGGAACGCATTTACAACCGTTTTGTCGACCGTGTGGAAGATGAAAACGGCACCCCGCTTTCTATCACCTTCAAAAACATTGACAATTTCAACTTTGCTTTTGATGTTGTGGATGAAATCGCCAAAAAGTCACCCGACAAATTGGCCATGCTTCATGTGGATAACGACAAAACAGAACAACGTTTTACCTTTAACGACATGAAGCGTAATTCCAATCGCGCCGCCAACTACTTTAAGTCGTTGGGCATCAAAAAAGGCGACCGTGTTTTGTTGGTTATGGGCAGAAACTACCAGTTCTGGTACGCCATGTTGGGTTTACATAAAATCAGCGCCATTGCCATTCCCGCCATGAACCAACTGCTCAGCCACGATTTTGAATACCGCTTTAACGTAGCCGGTATCAGCGCGGTTATCTGCACCTCCAAAGGTGATGCCGCCAATCAAGTAGACATTGCTGCCGAGAGTTGTCCGCAACTGGTACATAAAATCATAGCAGGCGGCACACGCGACGGATGGCATAACTTTGACGAAGAGTGTGCGTTGTTCAGCACACACTTCAAACGCAGTGAGGATTCTGCCGGCGGCGACGATACCATGCTTATGTTCTTTACCTCCGGTACAACAGGTTATCCCAAAATTGCTGCGCACAGTTACAAATACGCATTGGGACATTTCCACACCGCAAAATATTGGCACAACGTGGATTCGGGCGGTTTGCATTTTACCATTTCGGATACCGGTTGGGCAAAAGCCATGTGGGGCAAATTTTACGGACAATGGTTCTGCGAAGCCGCTACGTTTGTTTACGACTTCGACCGATTCCATGCCGAAGATATTTTGCCGTTGTTTGCCAAATATCACATTACTACTTTCTGTGCACCGCCGACCATGTTGCGCATGTTGGTAAAGGAAGATATTTCCCAATATGACCTTTCTTCTTTGAAACATATTACCACTGCCGGCGAGGCACTCAACCCCGAAATTTACCGACAATTCGAAAAAGTTACCGGTTTGCAAATTTTGGAAGGCTTTGGTCAATCGGAAAGCACCATGATTATCGGTAACCTCACCGGTGCACCGCACAAATTGGGTTCCATGGGTAAACCCGCACCGATTTACGATGTTGACCTGCTTTCCGCCGACGGCAAAAGCGTTCCCGACGGTGAAACCGGCGAAATTGTGGTTCGCACCGCCAATGGCGCACCTTGTGGTTTGTTCCAAGGGTATTATAACGACGAAGAAAAAACCAAAGAAGTCTGGTACGACGGCTATTATCACACCGGTGATATGGCGTGGCGCGACGAGGACGGTTTTTACTGGTACGTTGGCAGAGCCGATGACGTTATCAAATCCTCCGGTTACCGCATTGGGCCATTTGAGATTGAAAGCGTTATCATGGAACTCCCCTATGTGTTGGAATGCGGTGTTTCTGCCGCACCTGACGAAGTACGTGGGCAAGTGGTCAAGGCCAGCATTGTCCTTACCAAAGGCACGGTAGGTACCGAAGAACTGAAAAAAGAAATCCAAGAATACGTTAAATCCCGTACCGCACCGTACAAATATCCCCGTATTATCGTCTTTAAGGATGAACTTCCCAAAACCATCAGCGGAAAAATCCAACGTAACAAGTTATGAGGATATTTGCCATGAACACCAAACGTATTACCATCCTTTCCGGTCATTACGGCAGCGGGAAAACCAACATTGCCGTCAATCTGGCATTGGATTTGCGTAAGCAGCACTCACAAGTTGCCATTGCGGATATTGATATTGTCAATCCGTATTTTCGCACCAAAGACAGTGAGGAATTGCTGCAAAAAGAAGATATTCGCCTAATTTGTTCCCCCTACGCCAATTCCAACGTGGATATTCCGGCCTTGCCGCAGGAGATTTACAGCATCACGGATAACCGTGACGTTCACTGTGTGTTGGATGTAGGCGGTGATGAACGCGGCGCGTTGGCACTTGGCCGCATTTCACCCAAAATCAAAGAAGAAAACGATTTTGATATGTTTGCGGTTATCAACTGCTATCGTCCCCTTACGCGGGATGTTGCATCAGCTATCGGCATTTTACGCGAAATTGAAGCCGCTTGCGGACTGAAATTTACCGCTATCATCAACAATTCCAATTTGGGGCGCGAAACCACCGCACAAGATGTTCTGGATTCCCTCCCCCTTGCCGAACAAATTGCCAAACAATGCGGACTACCAATTATCATGACCACGGTAGACGAATCACTTTATGATTCCTTGTCTAAAAGAATTGATAATTTGTACCCGCTGTCATTACAAAAGAAATTGTAAAGGAGAATAGAAAATGGCTGTTTTAACTTTCAAGACCGACAGATGTAAAGGCTGCGGACTGTGCGTTGATGCATGTCCCAAAGGAGTATTAGCACTCGCCGCCGACAAAATAAACGCCAAAGGCCACCATCCGGTCGAGGCGGTAAAAGCTGAAAATTGTATCGGGTGTGCTTTTTGCGCAACCATGTGTCCCGATTGCATTATCAAGGTAGAAAGGTAAGTGAAAACTATGTCAGAAAAAGTATTGATGAAAGGCAACGAAGCCATTGCTGAAGCGGCTATTTCGGCAGGTTGCCGCCATTATTTCGGCTATCCGATTACGCCGCAAACGGAAATTGCGGCATACATGGCAAAAAGAATGCCTAAAATCGGCGGTACCTTTCTGCAAGCGGAAAGTGAAATTGCCGCTATCAACATGGTATACGGCGTTGCCGCTACCGGAAAACGCGTGATGACTTCCTCGTCCAGCCCCGGAATCTCGCTCAAAGGCGAAGGTATCTCCTACCTTGCCGGTGCGGATTTGCCCTCGCTGATTGTCAACGTGCAACGCGGCGGACCGGGACTTGGCGGTATTCAACCGTCGCAATCCGACTATTTTCAAGCCACCAAAGGCGCGGCACACGGCGACTTTCATATGATTGTTTTGGCCCCCGCTTCGGTGCAAGAAATGGCAGAACTGACTGTCAAAGGTTTTGACCTTGCCGACAAGTATCGCATGACCACCATGATTTTGGCAGACGGTACCATGGGACAAATGATGGAGCCTGTTTCGTTGGATTTCAAAACCGAAGCACCCGTGGGAAAACCGTGGGCGGTTACCGGCACCAACTGCGAACGCGAACATAATATTGTAAACTCGTTATTCTTGCAACCCGAAGCATTGGAACGCACAAACTTTGAACGGTACGAACGCTATAAATACATCGAAGAAAACGAAGTGCTGTGCGAAGAGTATTTGATGGATGACGCGGAAATTTGCATTGCCGCTTTTGGTATTGCTGCCCGTGTTTCCAAAAACGCCATCAACGAAGCGCGCAAACAAGGTATCAAGGTAGGTTTGATTCGTCCTATCACCTTGTGGCCGTTCCCCACAAAGCAATTTGCCAAAGCCGCAGAACAAGTGAAATCCATTATTTCTGTAGAATTATCCATGGGACAAATGATAGAAGACGTCCGCCTTGCCACAGGCTGCAAAGTACCGGTTACTTTGTGCAATCGCGCCGGCGGTATGATTCCTTCGCCCGAACAAGTGTTAGAAGCCATTAAGGCCGCTCACAACGGAGGTGACAAGTAATGATTGTTTTTGATAAACCGAAAGCCCTTACCGATATGCCCTTGCACTACTGCCCCGGCTGTACGCATGGTATCGTCCATCGCTTAGTCGCGGAAGTAATTGACGAGTTGGGTATTGAGGGAAAAACCATTGGTATTGCTCCTGTTGGTTGCTCGGTTATGGCGTACGATTATTTTGCTTGCGATATGATTGAAGCTGCTCATGGTCGCGCACCGGCAGTTGCCACCGGCGTCAAACGCTCTGACCCAAACAACATTGTCTTCACCTACCAAGGTGACGGCGACTTAGCATCGATTGGCATGGCAGAAACCGTACACGCCGCCGCCCGTAACGAAAATATTACCGTAATTTTCATCAACAATGCCATCTACGGCATGACAGGCGGTCAAATGGCGCCGACTTCCCTGCCCGGTCAAATCACGCAAACTTCCCCGTACGGTCGTGACGTTACCCATTGCGGTTTCCCGATTAAAGTGTGCGAAATGTTATCGCAACTGGAAGGTCCGGAATATTTGGAACGTGTCACGGTAAACTCCGTACAAAATGTCAAAAAAGCCAAAAAAGCTATTAAAAAGGCTTTTGAAAATCAAGTAAACAACAAAGGTTTCTCGTTGGTGGAAGTGCTTTCCACTTGCCCGACCAACTGGGGTATGACACCTGCCAAAGCGCTGGAATGGATTAACGAAAAAATGATTCCGTACTATCCGCTTGGCGTTTACAAAGACCGTTCGGCAGAATAAGAGGTGACGCAAATGAACACAACACAATATTTATTTGCCGGTTTCGGCGGACAAGGTATTTTATTTTCCGGAAAGTTCTTGGCATACAAAGGCTTGACCGACGGCGCTAACGTCAGTTGGTTGCCCTCCTACGGTCCGGAAATGCGCGGCGGCACCGCCAGTTGCAGTGTTATCATCAGTGACCAACCGGTCGGCTCCCCCATTGTTTCCAAACCCGATGTTTTGATTACGCTTAACTTGCCCTCACTGGACAAATACGAAGACAGTGTGGTCCCCGGCGGTATGATTTTTGTTGATTCCACGTTAGTAGAACGCAAAGTCAAACGTACCGACGTGAAAGTGTTTTACGTTCCCGCCACCAAACTGGCAGACGAAAACGGTTACCCCACGCTTTCCAACATGGTGCTTATGGGTAAGGTTTTGCAAGAAACAGGCGGCTTTGAAGACGAAGAAAGCGTCAGAGACGCACTCAAAAAAGTTATTTCCGCCAAACGCAGCGATATGTTGGAAGTCAACATGAACGCGTTGCGTTTGGGACGAGATTATTAAAAAGGAAGCGATAGCATGAACATTTCCGTAACAAATACCACCACCCCCTCTGCAAAACCGGACAAAAATGCTGCTTTGGGGTTTGGTAAGATTTTTACCGACCACATGTTCCAAATGGAATATTCGGCAGAAAAAGGTTGGCACGATGCACGCATCATTCCCTTTGGAAAAGTTGCCATTCATCCGGCATCCACCGTGTTACACTACGGTTCGGAAATTTTTGAAGGCTTAAAAGCGTATCGCAAAGCAGACGGCAGTGTGCAACTTTTCCGTCCGCTGGAAAACATTCGCCGCATGAACCGTTCGGCAGAACGTATGTGTTTGCCGACGATTCCGGAAGAAGATGCTTTGGAAATTCTTACCACGTTCATTGAACATGAAAAAGACTGGGTACCTTGTGAGGAAGGTACTTCCCTCTATATTCGTCCCTTTATGTTTGGCAACGACGAATCGCTGGGTGTTCATGCCGTGCATAATGCGACATTTATGATTATCACCTCCCCTGTCGGCAGTTACTATCCCGAAGGTATCAATCCGGTGAAAATCATGATTGAATCCGAAGACGTGCGTGCCGTTCGCGGCGGTACCGGTGAAGCCAAATGCGGCGGCAACTACGCTGCCAGTAACCGCGCCGGTGAACGCGCGGCTCAACAAGGCTATTCGCAAGTGTTGTGGCTTGACGGTGTAGAGCGTAAATACATTGAAGAAGTCGGTGCGATGAACGTCATGTTCAAAATTGACGGCGAAGTTGTCACGCCGAAATTGGCAGGTTCCATTTTGCCGGGTATCACCCGCAAATCCTGCTTGGAATTGCTTAGAAACGAAGGCTACGCCGCCAGCGAACGCTTAATCAGCGTGGACGAATTGATTGCCGCTTTGGAAGCAGGCAAACTGGAAGAAGCCTGGGGTTGCGGTACTGCCGCTGTGGTTTCCCCCATCGGCGAACTTGCCTACAACGGCAAAAAATACTGCATCAACAACGGTCAGATTGGTGAAACCACGCAATATCTTTACGATACCCTGACCGGTATTCAATGGGGTACTTTGGAAGACAGCTACGGCTGGACGTATCCCATCAAATAATTGAAGACTAAAAAAGGAAGAGGCTATTACATGGTAATAGCCTCTTCCTTTTTATATATTAGTTCTTTTCAAACCCAATTAACAATCCGCCTTTTTCGGCATAAAAACTGCAAAGTGCGCGACAAGGATAAACCTCAACAGAAATATTCACCGCTTCTGCCTGTATTTTTTCTTTTAAACGTCGAGCAGCTTGTTCGTTAAAGCAATGTGCAATGCGCACTTTTCCCTCCTTAAAACCGCTTTCTCGCATTCGATGAATAATACAATCCAAAGCCCTTTCTTCTCCTCGGCACTTATCCAGCGGTTGCAAATCCCCCACATCACTGGCTTTACCGACAATGCGAATACCGAGCAATCCAACCGTTTTGGCAACAAGCGGACTAACCCTTCCGTTATTGGCTAGGTTTTTCATAGAACTTAACATGAACAGCAAACCCGTTGTTTTTTGATATTCCTGAATCTCTTGACAGATTTTATCAAAACCAAATCCTTGGCTAATGTAAAATGCCAGTTTTTCAATAATCAATTTTAATTCCGGCCCTGCCGAAAGAGAGTTGATAACAAACACCTTTCGCTCCGGATATTTTTCTTCATATATGCTTTTTGCAATCATCGCCGCATTATAACTGCCTGATAACTTTGCCGTAATCGTAACACAAAAAATGTTGTCATACTCTTCAAAGGCAGTTAACCAGTCTTCGGGATTGGGACACGACGTAGAAGATTTTCCCTTGTAGGAAGACAAATCCCTCACCATTTCTTCTACATTTGCAAAAGCATCGTCAATATATTCCTTGTCCGCTGTGATAATCTTCAACGGAACAGAAGAAAAGGAAAAACCCTCCAAGCACGTAATATCCGCAGTGGAATCAGCGACAATTTTCATGTTATACATTGTGATAATCTCCTCGATAAATTCTTTATAGTTTTATGTTGAAAAAAACTGATACCAGTATACCGTACATGAAGAAGAAATACTATCTATTCTCGCCTCATATCACTATACCTTTGGGGAGCCCACGGTAGATTAGCAACAAAGGACTCTACTGCTAAGAGAGTAGAGTCCACGGACTATAAAAAACGCACAGTTGTGTTGCCACAACTGTGCGTTAATGGTTATTTTATTTGCCCATGCGTTTTAACACTTCGGCTACCACCAATTTGGTGATTGCTTCCACATCGGTAGGAGCAGAAGGACTTTCTACTCTGCCATTGGAACCAAACAATTGCATTTTCTTGGCGGTTTCTTGTTTTACGGCTTCCACGGCTGCGGGAATTAAGTCAATCAAACCTTTTTCCATGCTGGAGAATTTTTTGAATTCGGCTTCCACAGCGGCGACGTTGATATCGGTGAAGATGTTCACTTTGCTGATACCGTCGTGAATGGCTTGCTTAAAGTCGTTGTCGGTCAAACCGGAACCACCGTGCAACACAAGCGGAACATCCACGGTTTTGGCAATCGTGCGGATACGTTCGAAATCCAATTTCGGGGGTAATTTGTAGGCACCGTGTGCGTTACCCACAGCGATAGCCAACGCATCAACACCCGTTCTGTCCACAAAGTCTTTTGCCAATTTGGGGTCGGTAAAGAATTTGGACGGGTCTGCCAAATGCGAACTACCCTCAGCCGAACCCTCGTTGTCACCAACGTGACCAAGTTCGCCTTCAATGGTAGCGCCGTAAGAGTGGGCAATGTCTGCCATTTCTTTTACTTTGCGCACATTTTCTTCGTACGAATCGGTCGAACAGTCGTACATGACGGAACTAAAACCGAGTTGTAATGCTTTAACACACGTATCATACGACAAACCGTGGTCCAAGTGAACAACAATCGGTACCGATGCTTTTTTGGCCATCGGAATCAAGTAATACGATACTTCTTCCAACGGACCGTACGGCAACAACACTTCCGCCGTACCCATAATAACGGGAGAGCGAGTGCTCTCTGCCGCGGCAATAATACCGCGCGCCAATTCCAAGTTCACCGCGTTGAACAAACCGACAGCATATTTGTTGGCTTTTGCCGGTCGTAACACTTCGTTCATGTTTACTAACATCACAAGTTCCTCCTTAAATTTAACAAAACCTTATTGGTTTAAATACGTAATCAGTTCGTTCATGCCATACCCCGTTACCGAGTCGACACGAAACACCTTTTCACAACCGCTCAGTCGCAACCAGTTTTCTGCGCGGTCGGGGTTGGCACCCTCTTCTTGGGATTTGGTAACAATTCCAATCACTTCACGATTTACCATGCACGTAACGCATGGCGGAAACAGCGAATATGGCTCGGTTGCCGCAATCAACAAGCCGACACGGTCTGCCTCGTACGAATACAGTGCCAACGCTCTACCCAAATGTTGCGTTTGCGCATATTCACCGGGCGTGTCAATCAAGCTGCTTTCGAACTTGATGTATTGCGTTTTGTCATACCGAATATCTTCGCCACGCAGGGCTTGCGTCAGCGTGGTTTTCCCGCTTTCGCTTCTGCCCATTAAAATCAATTTCTTTTTCATTATGTTTTGGTAATGGGGCACACCGAAAATCCAAGCGTATCGCGGCAATAGTCCACCAAAGCGGTCAACGAAGCCTGCACGTCCGAAATCGTCCCTGTCACAATCAGCGTTCCGCTAAAACGATCCACAAAGCCAAGTTCCGCACCCGATGCTTTGATGGCAATATCCCCCGCAATAATCGCGGTTTCTGCCGGTGACATGGTCACAATACCAATTGCCGTGCGCGAATATTCCACTGCCGGGTCCAAACCCAATTTGCGATACAAAATATCGTCAGGATTGGCAATAATGTGCGCAATGGTAATTTGCTTACCGGGAACAAGTTCCTGAACAATGCGCATTTTGTCTTGCATAGAAAGTTCATGTTGCGCCATGGGTTATCCTCCTATTTGGCAAGTAAGACCGTACCGTTCGGCAACGGCTTTTAGAGTTTGCATGTGAGCTTCTGTCGGCGAGGGCAAATCACCCATGCCGTATTCCCTACCCAAACCGTCGTATTTGTCTTTACCGAATCGGTGATACGGTAACAAGTGTATTTCACGAACCCCTCGTAAACCCGAAGCAAATTGTGCAATTGCCGCAATTTCTTCTTCGGTGTCGTTAAAGGTCGGAATAACCGGTACACGAATAATGAGTTTTTTTGCGTTTTGCGCAATCTTGACCGCATTTTCCAAAATGCGTTCGTTCGGTTGCGAGGTAAACGCTTGATGTTTGGCACTGTTGATATGCTTGATATCCATCAGCACCGTATCAATATACGGTAACAGTTTTTCGATTTTCTCATACGGGGCAAAGCCGGTGGTTTCCACCGCTGTGTTGATGGCATTCTCTTTTGCAGTACGCAACAAGGCATACGCAAAATCGCTTTGACACAGCATTTCACCGCCCGACAAGGTCATGCCGCCGCCGGAACGACGGTAATACGGCATGTCTTGCTTGACAATGTTGATAACCTCTTCCACCGTTACGTCGCGACCAATGGTTTTTTCTTTGCCATTTTGCATCATGGTTTGGATGTCGTAACTTTGCGATTCGGGGTTACAACACCATTTGCAACGCAAAAAGCAACCTTTTAAGAAAACAATCGTACGCACACCCGGACCGTCATGGACAGAGAATTTCTGAACATCGAAAATCCTACCGGATACTTTCAAATAATCAGACATATTCTCTTAAAAACCTCCTTGTTCGGTACGGTTGATAATGTCGTCTTGCAACGTTTTGGACAAGGTGGTAAACAAAGCACTGTACCCTGCCACGCGAACAACCAAGTTTTTGTATTTTTCAGGATTCTTTTGCGCATCGTACAAGGTTTCACGGCTGACAACGTTAAATTGCATGTGCATACCTTTTTGGTCGAAGAAAGCACGAATCAGTGCAATAAACCCTTCCATACCCGAAGCACCTTTGAGGGCCGAGGGGTGGAACTTCATGTTAAACAAGGTTCCGTTTGAGGCAATACCGTGGTCAAGTTTGGCAACAGAGTTTGCTGCCGCGGTCGGGCCGTTGACGTCGCAACCGGCTGCCGGGGAAACACCATCGGCAATCGGCGTACCTGCCAAACGACCGTCGGGGGTGGCACCGGTTTGCATACCCAACGGCACGTTAGCCGAAACCGGATACAAGCCGGCGTGGTATTGACCGCCACGGGGGTTTACATATTTTTCTACCGGTTTGGTGTAGGTATAGGCGGCTTCACGACCATACAGGTCAACCTCGTCCATATCGTTACCAAACTTGGGCAATGCTTTAATTTTTTCACGCAGTGCTTGGTATTCTTTTTTCTTGGCTTCGTCAATATCGTTCGCACGAACTTGTTGATACACCGTAGCAATTTGTGCATCGGTGATTTCGTAACCGGAAGAAACAATGCTGTTCACCGCTTCTACCGTGAGCGTTTTGGCAAACGATTCGTCATACGGCATACCGAAGTTGTTGCGCAAGGCATCGGCGTATTGTGCCAAAGTGACAGTTTTGGTTTTGTAAACCAATTCGTTAATTGCGTACAAAGCGTCGGCTACGTTGGCAATACCAAAACCTTGCGGACCGGTAAAGTTGTACACGGCACCGCCTTCTTGTGCGGATTTGCCTTTGGCGATACAATCGTCCACCAAAGCGGATTCAAACGGTAACGGGCAACGTTCCATGTGCGCAGCGTCTACCGCGTTATCGGCATTAACCATCAATTGGATGGCATAATCCATTTGTTGTTTGTAAGCATTAAAGAATTTTTCGTAAGTATCCAACTGCGCAATGTCACCCGTTTGAGGACCAACTTGCACGCCCTTGTCCACACCGTTGGAGAACACCAGTTCCAGCGGACGGCACATGTTGAAGAATGCCGCATCGTGCCAACCGTCGGTTTTACCGCCTTTTTGCGGTTCCACACAACCGATAATGCAGTAGTCACGCGCATCTTGCAACGAAAGGCCGCGAGAAATCAAGGCGGGGATGATAATTTCGTCGTTATAATATGCTGGCAAACCGATACCGGTTTTGGTCAGTTCGGCGGCTTTGACCATCAAGTCATGCGGCGTACCGTTCCACACACGCATCGAAAGCGAGGGTTGCGGTAAGTTAACATGCATGGAAGCGCTGATGCACATATACGACAAGTCGTTAGTGGCATCCGTACCATCCATGGTTTGACCACCGACAATCAGGTTTTGGAACATGCTGTAACCGGCAAAACCTTCGGCAGACAAATGGTCACGCACTTTGTTAAGGCTATTGAGTTTTACCCACAAGCAGTCAATCAATTCTTGCGCTTGTTCACGCGTGATTTTGCCGCTTTCGATATCCTTGCTGTAATACGGATACATGTATTGGTCAAAACGTCCGGGCGAAACCGAGTGGCCGCTGGATTCCGTTTGCAACAACAATTGCACAAACCAGAAAGATTGGCAAGCTTCGTGGAAACTTTCGGCACCGTTTTCGGGTACTTTGTTACAAATTTCGGCAATGGTTTGCAGTTCCGCACGGCGCGTACTGTCGGCACAACGAGCCGCCAGTTCCGCAGCAGCGGCAGCGTAACGTTTGGCAAAAATGATAGCCGCTTCACAGCTCTCCATTACCGAGGACAAGAACGAATAACGTTTGGTATAATCACTATCGTACACGTTACATTTATCGCGTTCGGATTTGGCATAGTTGTAAATGCCCTTAAAACCGATTTTGAGTACTTTGGCATAATCGACACTAACGTGACCGATACCATTAAAAAAGTAGTTACCTACCGTAAAAATATTATGTTCAATGGCCGTCAACGTTTCGGGCGTCATGTAAGAGGTTGCGAGTTCGCTGGTGGTGCGGCCTTGCCAATAGGTGTGAATCTCTTTTAATTTCGCAGCAGTTTCTGCGGAAATATAAAACGGGTCGGCACTGCGGGTGGCAATGGTTTCAAATTCATCTTCCAACCATTTGTTAGAAAATTCGGGGAACGTGGGACAACCACGGCGTGCTTCGCAGTTGCAACCGACAATCAGCTCGTCGTCACGAATAACAACCGGCAGTTTTTCCGCCATTGCTTTAAAAGCATGGGATTTGCGCAGATACAGCGGCAAACCTTCCGTGCTTTTGAAACTTTCGGTCAAAATTTCGGCACGGGTCGATTCAATCGTCGGCGTACCGGAATACAAATCATCAATCAATTTTTGGATACGAGCGGATTTTGCAATCTCAGCGGTGTAAATCTGTTTCATGTCCAAACCTCCTAACCGCTTGTGTGTCAAACGGTAATAAAATCATAGCAAAGGATAAACTATCACACTTTTTTACTCTCCCATCATACACCATAAAAAAATAAAAGTCAACACTTTTTACGCAGAAAAAAAGAAAAAACAAAGAAAAAACATAAAAAACACCCCTATAAAACCAAATTTCAGATGTTTTAAATGTTGTTTTTCTTTGTTTCAAAGAATATTTTTGTGATTTTTTCAAAAAACGCACGTTGAAAGTGTGTTCAACGTGCGTTTTTAGGCTGGCGAGAGC
>JAZNRV010000020.1:0-11949 GCA_045590855.1 Acutalibacteraceae bacterium
TTTGGGTGTTGTCTCGACGTGGAATCACGCAAGTTATGTTATGTTGGGCAATTTTTATTCCAAGTGTTTTGACGATGATTTTCGCTTTAATTCTTGTGCGGCAAATTTTGGGGCAAACGGCTTGATTGCTATAAATCTAGCAACGACAATTTCTAAAACAACCAAACCGATACAAGGAATTATCATACAATGCGCAACAGCCGCGTCGACGATACCTATCGGCTCTAAAATTATAATAAGGGGGTACGTTGGCGAATGAGAATATATGATAACGGCGTTTATAGGGATATGACAAAAGCCGAAAAAAACTCCTTTACACACGAACCGTCTTTATCTTATGAGGAAAGAGTAGTCAACCGTATTCGTGAGGTATATTCGGTGGATGATGAACTTGCTATTTTAAGGCAACGCGACACAAAACCCGAAGAGTTTGAAAAATACAATTCTTTTGTCGAACAAATCAAAACGGAAGAAAGGGATGTACAATAATGGCAAGCAGAATTTTACAAAAAGGAAAGAACAGAATCACCCAAGGTTATGGAGTAGGCCACAAAGCAGTAGATTTGGGCAGGGAACATTTGACTGGCGAACCGATTATTGCTCACAGTGCTGGCAAAGTGGTTTTTTGCCAAACGGGACACAAAAACAACAAAGGTGCCAAGGGTAACGCCAGCTACGGCAACTGTGTCAAAATCGACCACGGACACGGGTACAGCACGTTGTACGCGCACTTGGCAACCGTGAATGTGAAGAACGGCGAAAAAGTCGCTAAGGGACAAGCTCTCGGTACCATGGGCAATACGGGCAACAGTTACGGTATGCATTTGCATTTTGAAGTGCGGCTCGATAACAATCACATTGACCCAACGCCGTACCTTGAAGCCGATTTGCCGTTGCCAAAAGATGATAAGATGCACGTAGCATACAAGGTTTACACCAACAAGTGGTTGCCCGAAGTGGTGGATTGTAACGACAAAGACACAAATGGGTACGCGGGAATTAACGGAAAGAAAATGACGGCATTGATAGCTAAACCGACAAAAGGACACCTTGAATATCGCGTGCACTTGCTCGGCAAAGGTTGGTTGCCGTTCGTTAGAAACGACGAGGACCATGCTGGTGTTCGCGGCAAGGCTATTGACGCGGTGCAAATGCGGCTTGTCGGTGCTGACGGATACGAAGTACAGTATCGCGTTTCGCCGACGGCAAACAATGGCTGGTATGGTTGGTGCACAGGATTGTCCGATGCCACTGGCGACGGTTATGCTGGTGTATTTGGCAAACCGATTGACTGCATCCAAATTAAGATTGTGAAAAAGTAAGGGGGATATGACATGAACGAGGTCGAGTTAGAACACCGCTTATCAACTGTTGAAGACCGCGCAAAGTCTAATTCCCGCCGTTTAGACGGTTTTGAAAAAAAGCAAAGTGAAATGAGCGATTTGGTAAAGAGTGTTGCCACAATTGCACAAAAGCAAGTTGACATGGAAGGCGACGTTCGCGAAGTGAAATCGGATATCAAGAGTTTGTTAGCGGTTCCTGCTGAACGTTGGAAAACGGTGGTTACTGCAATTATTACCGCTGTTGTCGGGGCTTTTGCCGGCGCGATTATCGCGCTGGTGATAAAATAAAAGGAGTGGATTTTATGAAAGCATTCTTCGGTCGTTTTAAGTCGTGGGCGTTGTGGGTGTCTGTTGGCGCGCTTGTCGTGTTCTGCGTGAAAGTGTTCGCCGGTGTTGACATTTCCGAAACGATGGACGGCTTACTTAATGTACTACTGCCGGTATTGGTTGGCTTCGGTATTATCAACAACCCCACCGACAAATCGCATATCTGATAAGAAACAGAAAACCCCGCACAAGCGTGCGGGGTTTTTTTGTTGACTTTCTATATATATTAGGTTAGAATAAGAACGCGACGCAATTTGATATAACCCAAAGGGCATACTATTTTGGTAAAAATGTATGCTTTGATTTGTCATGCTCTTTGGGGATGATTGCGTTGCAGCGGAAATCATGGCATGCGTTTTTCGGTGCGTAGCTGTGATGGCTGCGCACTTTTTATTTTGAGGAGGACGTATTATGAACAGAGGAAAAACAATTTTATTAAATGCGGTAGGTGTTATTGCGGGGTATGTTGCAGGGTGTATTGCTAGTTTGCTTGCGGAGTGGATTTTTTTTGGTTTACTTCCTCAAATTCCAATTATTCCGCAAATACTGAGTTGGCCTGTGGATTACGGTTGGTATGCGCTAGTCGGCGTTTATAGTGCGGACATTTTTTTGAGTTTTAGCATTTGCACCAGCATTTGTGATAAGACGGAAGCGGCAATTCGTTGGGGTGTACTTATTTTATCAATCATTCATGTGATTAGATATATTAGTATGATGATTCAAACCTTATCGGAAAATGGTTTTTCGTTCTGGATTCTGCTGATTTACCTCGCCGCAATCGGTTGTATTGTCGTTACAGGCCTTATCAGTTTATCAAATGAAAATTGACGTTAAGCTCCCACTTTTATCGGTGGGGGCTATTTTTTACAAAAAATTCCAAAAAAGTATTGACATCGACAAAATCTTGTGTTATAGTTCTTGTTAGATTAAGAATATATATCTTGCTTATTGTTCTGATAAAGACTGTTTGGAAGATTTGCGTGTGTTTTTTACCGAACGCGACCAAATGGTGATTGACCACGCTGTCAGTGTCCGCGCCAAAAAAGCAGAGGTGGTTTCCACTTACATCGATGTGGAAGCACTGCCGTTTAATCGCGGTTACTATTCGTGCGATTTAACGTTTTTCTTTTGCGTTGAACTGGAAGTGTATACCGGTCACGGCGGCGGTTGTTGCTGTGTCAGCGGTATTGCCGTTTTCCAAAAGAAAGTTATTTTGTACGGCAGCGAAGGCAACGTAAAAGTTTTTGCCGGCGAATTTTCGCCCGATTGCCATGACCGTCAAGAAATGCCAACCCGCAACATGCCGCGGTGCTGTGTGCAAATTGCCGAGCCGGTGGTTCTTTCGGCACGGTTGGTCGAAAAATGCAACTGCGGTTGCGTATGCGATTGCTGCGCATCGTCTATTCCCGCCACTCTTTGCGAACGGTTTGGCGGCAGTTTTGTCGATACCGATACCGAAAAAGTCGTGCTGGTCACCTTGGGCATCTTTACCATTGTGCAACTGGTACGCAACGTGCAAATGCTGGTACCGGTGTACGATTTCTGCGTTCCCGCCAAAGAATGCTGCCCCAACACCGAAAACCCGTGTGACATGTTCAAAAAAATGTGTTTCCCGGTCGACGAATTCTTCCCCCCGAAAAGCGATAACTCTTGCGGATGCTGAATTGACTTTTTGAGGCGAGCGTGATACTATGAAAACATTCTGACAAAAAGGATGCTGTTTATGAACTCACCGCCCGTCTTACAAGTCATTGCTCATATCCACAATGACTTCCCTGAAAAATTCGGAATCCCACGTCAAAGCGGATTGGTGCCCCAAATGATTTCCACCATTGTATTTGAACCTGCCTATCGCAACGCCGAGGCACTGCGCGGTCTTCAAGAATTTTCCCACGTGTGGCTGCTGTGGTTATTTTCCGAAACCATGCGGGAAAATTGGAGCCCTACGGTGCGCCCGCCGCGCCTTGGCGGCAACCGTCGCGTGGGGGTGTTTGCTACACGCTCGCCGTTTCGTCCCAATCCTGTGGGTTTGTCCTCCGTGCGGTTGGAAGCAATTGAAAACACCAACACCGACGGCATGGTACTCAAAGTATCCGGTGCCGATTTAAAAGACGGGACCCCCATTGTGGATATCAAACCGTATATTGCTTACACCGATTCTCATCCCGATGCGGTGAGTGGTTTTGCCGACGAGGTCAAAGACTATCACTTATCGGTGGAGTTCCCCGCAGAGTTGTTGTGCCGTGTTCCCAAAGAGCATCGCACAGCGCTTTTGGCGGTGTTGGAACAAGACCCGCGCCCATCGTATCAACACGATACCGAGCGTGTGTATACCATGAGTTTTGCCAAACAGCAAATTCGTTTTCGCGTTGCCGACGGCACGCTCACGGTAATTGATGTAGAATAAGAACCCGACCCGCCAGCGCAATTAAAATTGCGGGCGGGTACCCCGGAACCTTGTTGTTTACACAATAAAAAAAGACCGCTGTTTTGCTAAACAGCGGTCTTTTTTCTTATAATACTCCTCGTTTGTATAACCCGCGGGTAAAATCTTTGGGCGGTTTTCCGCCGCGACGATACTCGTCAATGATTTTTGCCACACGAGCGGGGGATTCGTCGGTAAAATGCAAGTACAAAAAGTCAACCGTTGGCAATTCCGCCAACTTATCTGCCAAATACAACGGAACAGCGTTTAACAGTTCACTGCATTCGCCCGCGCATTGCACGGGAAACTCGGCGCCGCGGCGGTCGGTGAGTGAGCCACGTCCACCGCAGGAAAGGCAACTGCCAGCCGCTTGCACGGGGCACGCGCGCATTAGCATCAGCGGTTGCCGCCCGTAAGCAAACAAGCCAATACATCCTTTTTCGGCAAACCGCATTTGCGGGAACGTCAGTTCCGTGGACAATATGGCGGCGCCGCAACCGTCTTCGGCGGCGGCGGATAACGCCTCCGCGTTAGTAATGTTCATAAACGCGCCCGCAATCGGTGTCAGCCCCGCTTGTTTGGCAAGCGGTACCGCGCCCACGTTGTTGCACAACGCAAAAGCGGCGCCTTTTTCGGCGGCGCGTTGCAGTTGCCCTAAAATACACTGCTCTTGCCCGAATAACCCTCGCGGAATTTCCACACCCCAGTTTTTTGCTTCGGGTATGGTCCCCAAGGGGAGTACCCACCAATCGGCATCACCGCGCATGGCAGCGGTGGAAGTTACCCGCGCCACCAACCCCGAAAGCGTGCCGTTTGGTAAGGCACAAGGCGACGGTACAGCCGTTTCGTCATACTTAACGGGTGCTGTGCGGCTGCGTAACAACAGCAAATCTTCCAACGCTTGGCGGCGCAAAGCATTGACCGCCGAAAGCGGTACCGCAGCAGGCGGCGGCTCGCTTGCCACCGCGGCAAAGGGGGTGCCGCCCGATTTTTCCAAACTTTGTCGTAACCGTTCGGTGGCAAGCGGTTGCGAAAGGGTGGGTGCTTCATCGTCAATGGCGGATACCGTATTGCCGTCGTTGTCGGTGGCGGTTACTGCCAAAGGCTCGGTGGTCAGCGATAATGTCACCGGTACACGCGGCAATTCTCGGTTATACAAATGCGCCAACCGATTGAGCACCGCGGGGGAAGCCACGTCTTCCGCACGGCGCATTCCAAACAACGAAGCATCGCGTTTGCCGACAAAATATCCGTCGGTGAATCCCGAACGTGAAAAAACGGCTTGTAAATCATTAAGCAACTGTGTATCCACACTTTTTCCGTCCAAAATGCCGCGCAAAACGGCGGTGGCAGCGGCAACGTATTCGGGACGTTTCATGCGCCCTTCGATTTTCAGCGAAGTGACACCCAATTCTTTTAATTCATCAATGTGTGCGTATAACGAATGGTCTTTCAAACTGAGTGCTGCCTCATTTTCTTTTGGCTGATGCCCTACGGCAAACGGCAAACGGCAAGGTTGGGCGCATAATCCGCGGTTGCCGCTGCGTCCCCCCAACATGGCAGACAGTTCACATTGTCCCGAAACACTCATGCATAACGCGCCGTGCACAAACACTTCCAATTCGATTCCCAAATCAGCGCACGCGGCAATTTCCTTTTTTGACATTTCGCGCGCAAGCACCACGCGAGAAAAACCAACATCCCGCAATCGACGCACACCGGCAGGGGAATGGCAGGAAAGTTGGGTGGAGGCATGAAGCGGCATGGAAGGGGTAGCGGCATGAATGTGACGTGCCAAGCCGCGGTCTTGCACAATCAGTGCATCCGCGCCGCAATCGCACGCGGCTTTGGCAATTTCCAAAGCTGCCGAAAATTCTTTGTCCGTGACCAAGGTGTTCAGCGCCACGTGTACTTTGACACCGCGGGCATGGCAAAAAGCCACCGCCTCACGCAGCGAGGAGGTGGCCCCTGATTGGTCAGTTATGGAAAAATTCGATGCGTGACGGCGGGCGTTGAAAGAGCCCACACCCAAATATACCGCATCGGCGCCGGTGTATACCGCCGCAACCAAAGACTCCCACGAGCCGGCGGGAGATAACAATTCCGGTACCATATCACGAATACAAACGGCGCAACGCTTCCATTTCGGCACGGAGCGCTTGGGTTTCTTCCAAATACGATGCTACTTGCGAACGCAAACGGTCTGCGGCAAGTTCGGCTTTGCGCGCACGGTCCAAATTGTTGACCGCTGCCAACACCGCCGCCATGTTTTGCGACAACCGTGGATTGGCATCCAGCATTTCGCGTATGGCGTGGTCCAACTCCCGCCCAATATCCTTCATGTATTCTACCGAGTCGTCGGAAGAAACGGTGTATTCCGCCCCTGCAATCGACAAGGTTACTCGATTTTGCGCCATGTGTTCGGCCCCCTTTTTTAAGGTGACGCGACTAATCCGAATCTTGTTTTAAGAAGGCGGATTTTCGCTCACCCGTCGTTAAAATACTCGCCAATACGCGAGTATTGGCTGCGTTTTTGTCTTGCTTGACCGAGAAATCCGCTCTTCTTAAAATCTTCGACCTAAAAGCGAGAAGATTTCGAGGGATTTGTGTTCAAGTTGGGCGAAGCAAGGCTTTCGCCTTGCGAGAACAAATTGGGCAGAAATGCCCGAAATATATCGCTTTAAGGCAAGGTTTGGATTAGTCGTGTCACCTTTATCTTTCAGTATAGCCTATTACCGTTAAAAATGCAACCGAAAAATCCGTGTAATCTTGACACTGCTTTCCCACAAAGGTATAATACTGGGTAATAGGGAAGGAGGCGGTTTTGTGATACCGTGTTATGATATTGTAATTGTCGGCGGCGGCGCATCGGGCTTGGCGGCGGCAGTGTTTTGCGCGCGTTTTTCAAACAAAACTATTTTGGTGTTGGAACGTTCACCGCGCGTGGGTAAAAAACTGCTTGCCACCGGTAACGGTACGTGCAATATCAGCAACCGTCACAGCCAACCTTCTTATTATCACGGTGCCGATGCTGCAAACTTTACAGCTTTTGCTTTGTCGCAGTTTCCGCCCGCTGCGTGTGTAGACTTTTTTGCTTCGCTGGGTGTGTTGTGTATCGAAGAAGAAAACGGTCGCACCTACCCGCTTTGCCGTCAAGCGGCGGCGGTGCTTGATTGCTTGCGGTTGGAACTGCAACGGTGCGGTGTCACCGAACAATGCGATACGACTGTGACAGCGCTTACTCCCCACAACCAAGGTTGGAAAGTAAGTACTACCAAGGGCGAATATATCGGCAAAGCCGTTATTTTGTGTACCGGCGGAGCCGCAGCCCCCTCTTTGGGCGGCAGTGCCGAAAGTTATGCTTTGGCAACCAAACTTGGTCACCAAAAAACACCGTTGTTCCCCTCTATTGTGCAAGTCAAAACCGAAACCGAATGGGTACGCGCCGTCAAAGGCTTGCGTGCCGATGCAACGGTGACGTTTGCACTTGACGGTAAGCCGCTGTGTTCCCACACGGGAGAACTGCTGTTTACCGAATACGGCATTTCCGGTCCCGCCGTCATGCAAATTTCGCGCGTGGTGGGGGATTGGGAGCGCCGCAAAAAAGGGAACATGACTGCGGTTGTTGATTTGTTACCCACACTTTCCGCACAAGAGCTGGAAAAAGTCATTGCATCACGCGGCAATCGTTTGGCAGAAGATTTCTTCACGGGTGTATTGCCCAAACGCATTGGACAAACCGTATGCCGCGCGGCAGGATTTTCGCTGTCGCATGATATGTCAAAACTAACAACCGAACAACAAAAACGCTTGGTCAATACCGTTAAGAGGTTTACTCTCAACGTCACGGGTACGCAAGGCTTTGGCGGCGCGCAAGTCACCGCAGGCGGCATCTCCACTTTGGGAATCGACCCGCACACCATGCAGTCCCGCTTGGCAAAAGGTGTATACCTGGTTGGTGAACTGCCCGACGTTGACGGTGATTGTGGCGGCCATAATTTGCATTGGGCATGGGCATCAGCCTACGTGGCAGCAAAGGCGGTGTGCAAACCATGATATTGGTCGGCGGTATTACCCTGCCTCTTTCGTATACCGATGCGCAAATCGAACAAGCCATTGTATCAAAATTACATATTTCAAAACAACAACTCGCTTCCTATCGACTGCATAAACGTTCGGTGGATGCACGGCATAAAAGTGCAGTATCGTTTCAAATTACGGTGGCGGTTACATTGCATGGTGACGAAACAGCGTGTGTGGAATCGTGCCGCACACCCGACGTGCGGTTGTACACCCCGCCCGTGTTAGAAATTGCAAAAGTTTCCCAAAAATCCTCATGCCGTCCCATTGTGGTCGGGTGCGGTCCTGCCGGATTGTTTGCTGCGCTTACTTTGTCAAAAGCAGGATTATCGCCGCTTTTGCTGGAACGCGGCGAATCGGTGGAAAAACGCCGCCAATCGGTGGAACAGTTTCGGCGTACCGGTATTTTAAACACGCAATCCAACGTTCAGTTTGGCGAAGGCGGTGCCGGCACGTTTTCCGACGGCAAACTCAACACCGGCATCAAAGACCCGCGTGTGCGCTACGTACTGGAAGAATTGGTAAAAGTCGGTGCCCCGCAAGAAATCTTGTGGCAAGCCAAACCCCACGTCGGCACCGACCGTTTGTGTGATGCGGTGGTCGGTTTGCGCCAAAAAATACAATCTTTGGGCGGCGAAATTCGTTTTAATGCCACCGTTACCGATATAACCGTTCGCGGCAATGCGCTGAATAGTGTCATTGTCAACGAAAGCGAAGAAATCCCTTGCACACATCTGATTTTGGCAGTGGGGCACAGCGCGCGCGATACGGTAGAAATGCTGTACCGCCGCGGCGTTTCCATGCAACGCAAACCATTTGCCGTGGGTGTGCGCATTGAACATCCTCGCCATATGATTGATGTTGCGCAATACGGCAAAGCCGCGGGGCACCCCGCCTTGGGTGCCGCCGATTACAAATTAGCGTGTCGCACACCCGATAACCGCGGTGTGTACACGTTTTGCATGTGCCCGGGCGGTGTGGTGATTGCCGCCGCTTCGGAACAAGGCGGCGTAGCCGTCAACGGCATGAGCAATTTTGCCCGCGATGCTCAAAATTCCAACAGTGCGTTGCTTGTGGAAGTCACACCGGGGGATATCAAGGGTGATTCCCCGCTTGACGGTATTTACTGGCAACGCAAATTGGAACAAACGGCATTCAAAGCGGGTGGCGGTGGTTACAAAGCCCCTGTTCAACTGGTAGGTGACTTTTTGGCGTACCGCAACAGCACAACATTTGGCGAAGTACAACCCTCGTACTTGCCCGGCACCACGTTTGCCGATTTGCACCACTGTCTGCCGCCGTTTGTGGCACAATCACTGGTGTATGCCTTGCCGCGGTTTGGCAAACAACTTCACGGCTTTGACCGCCCCGATGCTCTGCTTGTCGGTGTGGAATCCCGCAGTTCGTCACCGGTACGTATGTTACGCAATGACCAATGCGAGTCTTCGGTAACGGGAATTTATCCTTGCGGCGAGGGTGCCGGTTATGCCGGTGGCATCACCTCCGCGGCAGTTGACGGCATTCGTTTGGCACAAGCGGTTATTAATTCTCTATAACACGATTACCAAAACAGCACTTCTTTTGCGCTAAAAAGACAAAAGAAGTGCTGTTTTTGTAGGGAAAACCGTGAGGAAATACGGCTATTTCCTCACGGTTTAATGATGTACTTTTGTTTATTGTTCCAACAACGTTTTTATCTGCCGCGCGCATTTATAAATATCCCCACCGCCCATGGTGAGCACCAAATCGCCTTCTTTGGTGTTTTTTGCCACAAATTTGCTGATTTCCTCAAAAGTGGCAAGGTAATGCGCATGGGGAATACGTTCGGTTATTTGCGTGGAAGAAACGCCCCATTCGTTTTTTTCGCGCGAGCCCATAATGTCACTCACTACCACGTGGTCGGCAAGGGAAAGGGCGGTGGAAAACTCCGCCAAATGTCTGGCGGTACGGGAAAAGGTAAACGGCTGAAAAATTGCCCATACCCGCTTGTATGGCAATGCTTTTGCCGCTGTTAACGTGGCAACAATTTCGGTAGGATGATGGGCATAATCGTCGGCAATGGTAACACCGTTTACCGTGCCTAAAAATTCAAAACGCCGTCCCGCTCCGTGAAAATCACGCAGTCCATTTACGATTTCTTCGGTGGTAGCACCGCAAAGAGCCGCTGCAATGGCTGCTGCCACGGAATTGAGTACGTTGTGTTCACCGGGTACACCCAAACGAATGGCAGTTATCTTTTTGCCGCAATGGTATAAGTCGTAGCAACCGTATGCGCCGTCGCAGGTTGTAATGTTTTTTGCGTACCAGTCACAATCTTCGGAAGTGCCGTACCAAACAATGTCGGCGTGTGTTAATCCTTCTACTGCTCGACGAGCATTTTCATCATCATGATTGACAATCAGTGTACCGGTTGTTTGCGATGCAAAACGCCTAAAAGACGCAACCACATTATCCAAACTGCCAAAATAGTCCAAATGGTCGGCATCCACATTCAAAATCACCGAAACAGCCGGTGCCATTTCCAAATAGTGGTCTTTAAACTCACATGCCTCACACACAAACACGTCGCTGTTACCCGCATGTCCGTTTGCCCCGATAAGCGGCAACCGTCCACCGATAAATACCGATGGTTCATGACCGGCTTGTAACAAAATTTGCGAAATCATGGAAGATACGGTGGTTTTACCGTGCGTTCCGGCAACCGCTACTGTGTTTTTAAAATTTCGTGACAACGCGCCCAACAACTTGGCACGCTCCATAAGGGGAATGTCGCGCTCCTCAGCGGCGCGCAGTTCGGGATTGTCTGTGGATACTGCGGCGGTATATACTACCAATTGTGCGTCACCGATGTTTTCTGCACGTTGCGGCAAATGTACCGTAATGCCCAGTCGGCGCATACGGTCGACGTTATCCGATTCGTTCACGTCGGAGCCGGTAATGGTGTATCCTTTGGCATGTAATATTTCTGCCAGCGGACTCATGCCTGAGCCGCCAATGCCCACAAAATGTATGTGCCTAATATCTTCCAAAAAGTGTTGTTCCATTTTTCAGTCCTCCCGATACTTCTTATTATATTGCTTTTCATAAAAAAAATAAACACTTTTTTTATTTTTTTATAATGACAGCAATTAGAGGTTGAATAACCTAAAAAAATTTGGTATACTAAATATAATTATATCTAAGGAGAAATACTATGCCCAATATCCGTGTTGTTTCGCCAAAAGAACTGGAAGAACAACGTCCTTACATAGAAAAAGTTCGCGCCTACTACGCGGCGCATAGTGAACTTTTACAGCCGCTTGCTTTTGTGCGTACCTACGGTTGCCAGCAAAACGTTTCGGATTCCGAACGCATGAAAGGCTTGCTTTCGCAAATGGGTTTTGGTTTTACCGACACACCGGAGGAAGCCGATTTTATTTTGTTTAACACGTGCGCCGTGCGGGAACACGCACAAGACAGGGTGTTTGGCAACGTCGGGGCGCTCAAAGTGCTCAAACGTCGCAAACCGCATTTGCTGATTGCTTTGTGCGGCTGTATGGTACAGCAAGAACACGTTGCTCAAAAGATTTATAACAGTTATCCGTTTGTCGGATTGGTTTTCGGCACACACGTTCAGCATCGATTGCCCGAACTGATGGCAAACGTACTGCTCAATTCTCGCCGAATGGTGGAAATTCCAAATTGTGACGGCGTCATTGCCGAGGGTATTCCCACTGTACGTGACGGGGGATTCAAAGCATTTGTGCCGATTATGTACGGTTGCAATAATTTTTG
>JAZNRV010000021.1:0-29346 GCA_045590855.1 Acutalibacteraceae bacterium
AACCCCCGACCTGCTGATTACAAATCAGCTGCTCTACCGGCTGAGCTACACCAGCGTTTTTTGAACGCTCAATTACTATATCACATCTTTTAAAAAGTGTCAAGAAAAATTTAGGTAACAAAAGTCGAACCTATGCAACAAAAAAACCAGTATATATTTTAATTTTTTATAAACCTTTGCAAAATCGGTTGATAAAGAAAAAGAAAAGCGTTATAATTTGTTAGTAACAAACTATTCTTTATGAAACTTGTGAGGAAACCGTATGTTTTTTTATGAAGGTCAATCTTGTCCCGTTTGCCACGAGCATTTTGGCGAACAAGACGACATTGTCACCTGCCCCGAATGTGGTGCGCCGCATCACCGCGATTGCTGGAAAAGTGAAGGGCATTGTCATTTTGCCGCAGACCACGGCACCGAGCGCCAATGGGCGCAAGGTAGCACCGCCTCTGCCAAACCCGCAAACGAGCACCAAAAAAGTTGCCCAAATTGCGGAAAACAAAATCCCGAGTTTGCGGAATTTTGCTCTCATTGCGGCAAAGATTTTGAAACGGAAGATTGGTCCGACCACACAAGTTCTTCCCATCAGCCACCGGTAGGACAATACACTCCGCCCATACATGGAGATTTTGTGCGATTTGGCGCACCGTTCCAAGACCCTTATGGCGGTGTTCCCCCGCATGAACATATTGAGGAATTTACCGTGGACGAAATTGCACAAGTTGTCGGTCCTAATTCTGCGTACTATCTCCCCCGCTTTTATAACATGACGCATGGCGGCTCTAAACTTTCGTGGAACTGGATGTCTTTTTTGTTACCGTACAACTGGTTTTTATACCGCAAAAATATATTGTGGGGCATTCTTTCCTTTTTGTTTTTTACCGCAACCACGGTACTTAACGACACTTTGCTCGGTTTTTTAAATCTGCCGACCAACGCTTCCACTCCCGATACTTTGGTTGCGGAAATGCAACAAATTTTGGCCAAACCTGAATCGCAAATGCTGATTCTGATTTGTTTGTTGTTATCCTTTTTGGTATTGGCGGTTCGCATTTTGATAGGAATGTTCGGAAACTATTTATATTTGAAAACCGTATTGCGCAAAGCCAAAAAACTCAAAGAAAACCCCGCGCTCTCCTACGGTCAAAAACCGCTTACAAGTGGTGGCGTTTCATTTATGTTAGCGGTGTTGCCCGAACTGTTATCCTTATTCGCCAGTTATGTTTTGATTCTATTTTCAAGATAAAAGAAGAGAGTGTTTATTATGTCACAACGTATTACCAAAGCCGTTATTCCCGCTGCTGGTTTAGGAACTCGCGTGTTACCCGCTTCCAAAGCCATGCCCAAAGAAATGCTGCCTATTGTTGACAAACCGGCTATCCAATACATTGTGGAAGAAGCGGTGGCGTCCGGTATTACCGATATTTTAATTATCACCAACCGCGGCAAAGACATTATCGAAGACCATTTTGACCATAACATCGAACTGGAACAACGCTTGGAAGCGGGCGGTCGTCTTTCGGTTTTGGAAGATTTGAACCGTATCAACAACATGGCCAACATCACCTTTATCCGTCAAAAAGAAACAAAAGGACTTGGTCACGCTATCAGTTGCGCCCGTTCTTTTGTGGGTAATGAGCCGTTTGCCGTGTTATACGGCGACGATGTTATCATCGGTGAAGACCCCGCTTGCGCACAATTGTGCCGTGCTTACGAGGAGTTCGGCAAAGGCGTCGTCGGCATCAAGGAAGTGACACCCGAACAAATTGTCAAATATTCCAGTTTGGCGGTTTCGCTGTTGCACGATAATTTGTATTCGGTAACCGACATGGTGGAAAAACCCAAACCGAATGAATTTTTATCGTTGTTTTCCATTTTGGGACGTTGCGTATTACCGTCGGAAATCTTTGATATTTTGGACAACACACCTCCCGGAGCCGGTGGCGAAATTCAGTTGACCGACGCCATGAAAGTGCTGTCCCGCCGCGTGGGCATGACAGGTGTTGATTTTACGGGCAAACGTTACGACATAGGAAACAAATTAGGCATTTTGCAAGCTACTTGCGAAGTTGCTTTAAAGCACAGTGAAGTCGGCGAAGATTTTGCCGCATACATAAAAGAATTGGCAAAAACGTTATAAATATTTAAAACCGCTGTTGTGTTCATCACAACAGCGGTTTTTGTTTATCATCATATTCCATGGTCTAAGGGAATACTATCTACCAAGGAGATGATGAGATGAATATCAAAAAAATTGATTGGAAAGTGCTTTTATTCTTTTTGCTCTACACGTTTATTTTGGCAGGACTCGGCACACTGCTGAGCGGTGGATTTAACTTGGACGAACTAAACAAACCCCCGCTGACACCACCGGCATGGGTATTCCCCGTTGTGTGGACATTGCTGTATACCGCCATGTCGGTTGCCGCCTATTTGGTGTTTGTCAGCAATGACATTGACCGCGGTGAATCTTTGCGGCTGTATTTGTTGCAAGTGGTGGTAAACGTGTTATGGCCGGTATTCTTCTTTGGCTTGGAGTGGCGCTTGTTTGCCTTCTTTTGGATTTTGTTATTGGTGGCGGTGGTAGCTCTTACCATGGCAGGATTCCGTAAAATTTCGCCCCCAGCGTTTTATTTGATGATTCCTTATTTGCTTTGGATTTTGTTTGCCACGTACTTGAACATCGGGTTTTATTTGCTAAACAAGTAAATTTTGTCAAATGGTGATTGTTTTTGCAAAAAAGACTTGATAAAGCTAATAAAATATAGTATAATTTTTGAAAGAAATTTAACAACGTTTGAGCGAAAGCACAGTAGTTTTATAAAACGTACCCGCAGAGAGCCGTTGGGTGGTGCAAAACGGCGGACGATATAAAACGAATTACCCTTTCGTCAGTTGCGGCTTGGTGGTCCCAAAGCGGATAAAGAGCCGCCGTAGCAAAGGCACGTTACAGCCTTTAAGTGATTTGCTTCACTTGCAAGGTCTTTTCCGTGAGGGAAAGATAAATTGAGGTGGTACCGCGGTTTTCCCGCCCTCTGACAGTTGTTCAGGGGGCTTTTTTGTTCCCTGAAAAAAGAAAGGAAACACCCTTATGCCTATTACCGACATCTTAACCAAAAATGCTGATTTTTACCCAAACGACATCAGTTTGGTAGAAATCAACCCCAAACTCGAAAACAATAAAAACATGACATGGCGCGAATTTTCGCTCATGCAAGCCACCGCCGCGGAAACGTATCGTCACGAAATTACGTGGGGCGAGTTTGAAAAACGTTCCAATCGCTTCGCTAACCTGCTTTTATCGCGTGGCATCAAAAAAGGTGAAAAGGTCGCCATCTTACTCATGAACTGTTTGGAATGGCTCCCCATCTATTTTGGTATTCTCAAATGCGGTGCCATTGCCGTACCGCTTAATTTCCGATACACTTCGGATGAAATCAAGTATTGCTTGGAAAAAGCCGATGCCGAATACATTGTATTTGGACCGGAATTTGTCGGTCGTGTGGAAGAAATTTGCCACAAGGTTAAAAAGATTAAGATGTGGATATATGTTGGTGAAGATTGTCCCGCTTATGCCGAAAGCTACGACAAATTAGTCACCTATTGCAGTTCCAAAAATCCCAAAATCAGCATCCAAGATGATGACGATGCCGCGATTTATTTTTCGTCGGGTACCACGGGATTTCCCAAAGCTATCTTACATACACACAAAGCATTAATGCATGCCGCGCAAACAGAGCAAAACCACCACGGACAAACCAAAGACGATGTATTTTTGTGTATTCCGCCGCTGTATCATACCGGCGCAAAAATGCACTGGTTTGGCAGTTTAATGGTCGGTGCAAAAGCCGTTTTGCTCAAAGGTACGGAACCAAAGTGGATACTGAATGCCGCCTCGGAAGAAAAATGCACCATTGTATGGTTGTTGGTGCCGTGGGCACAAGATATTTTGGATGCCATTGACCGCGGAGAAATCGACATTGCCGATTACGAACTTTCGGGGTGGCGGTTAATGCACATCGGTGCTCAACCTGTCCCCCCCAGCCTTATCAAGCGTTGGCGAACGGTTTTCCCCCATCATCAATACGATACCAACTACGGGTTGAGCGAATCCATCGGTCCCGGTTGCGTACATTTGGGATTGGAAAATATTGACCGTGTCGGTGCTATCGGCAAAGCGGGTTACGGTTGGAAAACCATGATTGTGGACGAGCACCGCAAACCGCTTGGCAAAAACGAAGTGGGCGAACTTGCCGTTAAAGGCGACGGTGTCATGAAATGCTATTACAAAGATGAAGAGGCTACCAACGAAGTATTGGAAAACGGCTGGTTGTTCACCGGTGACATGGCAACCGAAGATGATGACGGATTTATCTACCTTGTTGACCGCAAAAAAGACGTTATTATCTCGGGTGGTGAAAACATTTATCCCGTTCAGATTGAAGATTTTCTGCGCAAACACGATAGCATCAGCGATGCTGCTGTCATTGGACTTGCAGACCGCCGATTGGGCGAAATTGCTGCGGCAGTAATTCAACTCAAAGACGGTTGCACCGTAACGGAAGAAGATATTGCCGATTTTTGCTTGGACCTTCCCCGCTATAAACGCCCACGGAAAATTATTTTTGCCGATGTTCCCAGAAATCCCACCGGCAAAATCGAAAAACCGAAGCTGCGTAAATTATACAGCGCCGAAGGACTTGTGGCAAAAGAAAACGAATTATAAAAAGCGAGGCTACTTATGATGAAAAAATTAATGCTTGGCAACGATGCGGTTGCCCGCGGTGCTTACGAAGCAGGGGTACATGTGGTTTCCTCTTACCCCGGCACACCCAGCACCGAAATCACCGAGGCCATGGTGCAATACAAAGACGTTTACGTGGAATGGGCACCCAACGAAAAAGTGGCGGCAGAAGCTGCCATCGGTGCTTCCATTGCCGGCGGACGTGCCATGAGTTGTATGAAGCATGTGGGACTCAACGTAATGGCTGACCCTGTGTTTACCGTGAGTTACATAGGCGTAAACGGCGGTTTGGTACTGTGCGTAGCAGATGACCCCGGTATGCATTCTTCGCAAAATGAGCAAGACTCTCGTCATTATGCCAAGGCGTCTAAAATACCGATGCTCGAACCGTCGGATTCGGCAGAATGTAAAGAATTTACCAAACTGGCATTTGAATTGAGTGAACAATTTGACGTTCCGTTTTTTGTGCGCCTTTCTACCCGTGTTTCGCACTCGCAAAGCATGGTGGAATTGTGCGAACCGCAAGTAAACGATGTCAAACCGTACGAAAAAAATATCCGAAAAAACGTTATGATGCCCGCCAACGCAGTATTGAAACACGTTGAGGTTGAAAAACGCGAAGTGGTCTTGGCCGAGTTTGCCGAAACGTGCTCACTTAACAGCGTAGAAGACAATGGCAGCAAAATTGGGGTTATTACCTCGGGTATTTCTTACATGTATGCTAAAGAAGCGTTGGGTGATACTGTCAACTACTTAAAATTGGGTATGGTCTATCCCCTGCCCAAGGGCCTCATTACCGATTTTGCGAACAGCGTGGACGAAGTATACGTTTTGGAAGAACTTGACCCGTTTATTGAAGAGTTTGTCAAGGGACTTGGCATTACGGTAAAAGGTAAAGACGAGTTTTCCCTGCTTGGCGAATACAGCCAAAATCAAATTCGAAACGTTGTACTTAAAGAAACAACCGATATTTTCTCGCTGAACGAACAAGTTCCCATGCGTCCGCCCGTGATGTGTGCCGGTTGTCCGCACCGCGGCACTTTCTATGTTCTTTCCAAACTGGGCGTTACTGTTTCGGGCGACATCGGTTGCTACACGCTTGGCGCCGTGGCTCCCCTTTCCAGCGTGGACACCACCATTTGCATGGGTGCCTCGGTCAGCGCTGCGCACGGCATGGTTAAAGCCAGAGGCAAAGACTTTTCCAAAAAATTGGTTTCGGTAATCGGGGATTCCACCTTTATTCATTCCGGCATCACCGGTTTGATTGACATTGTTTACAACAAGGGTAATAACACGGTTATCATTTTGGACAACTCCATCACCGGCATGACCGGTCACCAAGATAACCCCACCACGGGGCTTACCATTCGCAAAGAACCCACCCGTCAAGTTGACCTGGAAGCTTTGTGCCATGCCGTGGGTGTTGACCGCGTGCGTGTGGAAGACCCGTTTGACTTGGTCGGTTTTGAAAAGGCTGTCAAAGAAGAATTGGAAGCCGATGAACCGTCGGTTATCATTGCTTCCCGCCCGTGTGCTTTGCTCAAAACCGTCAAATACACCGGTCATTGCCACGTTTCTCCCGACGCTTGTCGCGGATGCAAAAAGTGCATGAAACTTGGTTGCCCAGCCATTGTTTTTGAAAACGGTAAAGCAACCATTGACCCCACACAATGTAACGGTTGCGGGCTGTGCATCGGTGTTTGCCCCTTTAAGGCCATTGGCAAGGAGGAAGAATAATGACTACTAAAAATATTATGATTGTCGGTGTCGGCGGTCAAGGAACCCTTTTAGCCAGTCGTATCCTTGGCAATGCCGTTATCCACGCAGGATACGACGTTAAAGTCTCGGAAGTGCACGGTATGAGCCAACGCGGCGGCAGTGTGGTAACGTATGTCAAATACGGCGATGCTGTCTATTCCCCGATTATTGACAAAGGCGAAGCGGATATCATTTTAGCCTTTGAGCGTTTGGAAGCACTGCGCGCTCTCCCTTTTCTTAAAAAAGGCGGTAAAATCATTTTGAACGACCGCGCCATTGCTCCCATGCCGGTTATTACCGGTGCCGCCACTTATCCGCAAGACATTGTGGACAAATTGTCGCAAGTAACCGATGTCACCGCCGTGGATGCCTTGGCACTCAGTTTGCAAGCCGGTTCTCCCAAAGCGGTAAACGTGGTGTTAATCGGCATTTTGGCGCAAAGCACAAATATCGAAAAGGAAACGTGGATTGAGGTTATCAAACAAACCGTTCCCGAAAAGTTTTTGGACCTGAACTTAAAAGCATTTGAGCTTGGGTTTGCCTACAAAGGATGATAGTATGAAACAATCTTTGAAAAATTTTTCTATTGTTTTTTATATTGTTTTTGCTATCGGTGTTTTTGCGGCAGTGCTGATTATCGAACCCGGTCGCGAAGTTTTTAAAGCACTGTCGTCTGCTCATCCGTACATCATGGGCTTTGTAAAATTTGCTCTGCTCGCCACGGCAGGCGAATTGCTTGCCGCAACCATTGCAAGCAAAGCGCCGACGGCGCCCGTAAAAATTGTATGGCGGTTTGTCATTTGGGGACTTATCGGTGTTTGGATAACGTTTATGATGAAAGTTTACGCCGCAGCAGTGGGTGCTTTAATAGCACAATCGTTGCTGCCGGGTGGGAACAGCACTTTTTTAAGAGCGTTATATACCAGCGTTATTATGAACACCACCTTTGGTCCCACTTTTATGGCTGTTCACAAATGCACCGATAAAATACTCGAATTAAAATCCACTGAAAAAGCGGCAACCATACCCGCGGTAATAACGGGTATTGATTGGACAACGTTTGTACGGTTTACACTTTTTAAGACCGTTCCGCTGTTTTGGATACCGGCACACACCGTCACCTTTTTGTTACCCGCCGAATACCAGGTGATGATGGCTGCCGCATTATCGGTTGCGCTCGGTATCATTTTAAGTTTAGGCAAACGCCAAAAATGAGAAAGGACAAAACACCATGCCTTATTTACACCCTGAAATAGAAACTTTGTCACGAGATGACCTTAAAAAATTACAAAGCGAACGTTTGGTTTGGCAAGTCAAAAGAATGTACGAACGCGTTGAGTGTTTTCGCAATCGTATGGACGAAAAAGGGTTGAAACCCGAAGATATTCACGGTGTGGAGGACCTTGCCAAATTACCGTTTTCGTACAAACAAGATTTACGGAATTATTACCCTTACGGATTGTTTGCCGAGCCTCTCCAAAACATACGCCGTGTCCATGCTTCCAGCGGTACCACGGGCAAACGCATTGTCGTGGGATATACCGACAACGACTTGGATATGTGGAGTGATTGTGTTGCGCGAATGCTCACAGGCATTGGTTTGACCGACAAAGATATTTTCCAAGTTGCGTTTGGTTACGGTTTATTTACCGGTGGTTTTGGTCTGCATGCCGGCATTGAAAAAATCGGTGCTACCGTTATTCCCATTTCTTCGGGTAACACAAATTTACAAATTCAAACCATGGTGGATTTTAAAGCAACCGCCATTTGCTGCACACCGTCTTACGCCATGTATTTGGCAGAAGAAGTGGAAAAGGCCGGTGTAAAAGACCAACTTTCCCTTAAAGTCGGTGTGTTCGGTGCCGAACCGTGGAGCGAAAGTATGCGCCGCGAAATCGAGGAAAAACTGGGTATTAAAGCGTATGACATTTACGGTCTTTCCGAAATTCTCGGTCCCGGTGTTTCGTGCGAATGCGAACACCAATGCGGTATGCATATTTGGGAAGACCATTTTATTGCCGAAATCATCGACCCCGATACCGGCGAAGTTCTTCCCGAAGGCAGCACGGGTGAACTGGTATTTACTACCATTTCCAAAGAGGGATTCCCGGTAATTCGTTATCGTACCAGAGATATCTGTTCTTTGGAATACGCTCCTTGTAAGTGCGGTCGAACGCATCTTCGCATGAACAAACCCAGCGGCAGAAGCGATGACATGCTGATTATTCGCGGTGTTAACGTCTTCCCCTCACAAATCGAAGAAGTATTGTTGGATTTTGGCGGTGACGAAATCACGCCCAACTATGTCATCAAGATTGACCGCGTAAACAATACCGACACGTTTGATTTGGACGTGGAAATGAGCGAAAGCATGTTTACGGATGACTTGAAGAGCATTACCAAAACCGAAAAAGCCATCACCGAAAAGTTGCGTTCCGCATTGGGTCTTGGCGTTCGTGTTCATTTGGTCAATCCCAAAACCATTGCGCGTAGCGAAGGAAAAGCCAAACGCGTCATAGATTTGCGCAAATTATAAAGGAGGGTTACAGCAATGTTGGTAGAACAAATCTCTGTCTTTATCGAAAACAAAAAAGGGCGACTTTCCGAAATTGCCGAAGTTTTGGCACAAAACAGCATTGATATTTCAGCATTATCCTTGGCAGACACAGACGAATACGGTGTGTTGCGAATGATTGTCACCGACCCTCACAAAGCCAAAGAAGCCTTGGCAGAGCACGGTGTTATCGGTAAAGTCACCACCGTACTTGCCGTTGCTATTGAAGACCGCCCGGGCGGGTTCTGTGAAGCGCTTTCCGTACTTACCGACAACCATGTGGAAATCAAGTATATGTATGCCTGTGTTTCTCACGAAAAAGGCAAAGCATTAATGATTTTAAGTGTGGAAGACCCCAAAGCAGCCGAAGAACTCATCGCTAAATCTAACAAAAACATTACCAATCCTTCCAGCATTTACAGAATTTAACCCCCAAAAAAGTGCACCGAACAAGAAACCTTGTTCGGTGCTTTTTTGCGTTTTATTTTGTTATCAAATGTATTTTTTCGTCTTTAATTTCTAATGTTACCGACGTCAGCGGCTCATCACAATGACTCACAATATACATGGTAATAACATCCTCAACCTCACGCCGAATAGCGTTGCGCAAATCACGGGCACCACGTTTTCCGCCGTATGCTTTGTTTGCTAAATAGGCGGGGACCTCCTCTGTCCACGAGAAAGTAATACCACGCTCAGCAAGCGGCACTACCAATTCTTGTAACATCAAGGTTGCAATAGATTGATAATGTTCTTGCGACAACGGTGCAAAATACACAACCTCATCCACACGGCTGATAAATTCGGGGCGCAAAAACTCTGTGAGCGCTTTGGTTGCTTTGTCGCGCGAAGCCTGCGCGTCGGTTTTACCAAAGCCCATCAAGTTTTCTTGGAAGCGGCTGCCTGCGTTGGAAGTCATCACAATCACGGTGTTTTCAAAATTGATCACGCGTCCGTGCGAATCGGTAACGCGCCCTTCGTCCAAAATTTGCAGCAATATATTCAGCACATCGGGGTGTGCTTTTTCGATTTCGTCCAACAAAATGACGGAATACGGTTTGCGGCGCACTTTTTCGGTCAGCTGCCCCGCTTCATCGTACCCCACATAACCGGGAGGAGAACCGATAATACGCGACACCGCGTGTTTTTCCATAAACTCCGACATATCCAAACGAATCAACGTTTCGGGCGTATCAAACAGTTGCGTTGCCAAAACCTTTACCAATTCTGTTTTTCCCACACCCGTGGGACCCACAAAGATAAACGATGCAGGGCGACGCCGTGGGCTGATTTGCACACGACTGCGGCGAACAGCAGCTGCCACCACCGAAACGGCTTCGTCTTGTCCAATGATATGCTTGTGTAATTCGTTTTCTAAATCCGCCAATTTTGCCAGTTCGTTTTCTTGTACTTTGGCGGCGGGAATTCCCGTCCACAGTTCAATCACTTTTGCTAAATGTTCTTCTTTGAGTGGTGCCGAAACAGCGGCGGGACGAATGGCTTCAATTTCCTGCTCGGCTTTCATTAACTCGGCACGAACATTCGCCAATTTCTCATAATCCACCGTTTCATTCCCCATGAGTTCAGCTTCTTCAGCGCGTAAGGCTTCTGCCTTTACCAGCAATTTGGCATAGTCGTCTGCCTTTTTGTTTTGCAAAGCGGTCACGGCACAAGCCTCATCCAACAAGTCTATGGCTTTGTCGGGTAAAAAACGGTCGGTAATGTACCGTTCAGACAACACCACCGCACGGCGTACCATGGCATCACCGATGGCGACACCATGGTATTCTTCGTAATAGGTTTTGATACCGCATAACATCGTGATGGTATCTTCAATGGACGGTTCTTCCACTTTCACCGGTTGGAACCGACGTTCCAAAGCGGCATCTTTTTCAATGTTTTTGCGATATTCGTTAAACGTTGTCGCACCAATGACTTGAATTTCACCACGGGACAATGCCGGTTTCAAAATGTTTGCCGCCGACATGCTCCCTTCTGAGTCACCTGTACCGACCAACGTATGAACTTCGTCAATAAATAAAATAATATTGCCTTGCGCTTTTACTTCTTCGATAAGACCTTTGATACGACTTTCGAATTGGCCGCGGAACTGTGTGCCCGCTACCAATGCCGTCATATACAACAAATGCAGTTCTTTGTTTTGCAATTTGTACGGTACCGTGCCTGCGGCAATGCGCTGTGCCAATCCCTCGGCAATAGCGGTTTTACCAACGCCCGGCTCACCAATTAAGCAGGGGTTATTTTTACTGCGTCGGCACAGAATTTGTGTAACACGGTAAATTTCGCGGTCACGCCCGATGATGGCATCCAACTGTCCGTCACGCGCCTTTTGCGTAAGGTTGGTACAGTAATTTTCCAGAAATTTATGTCTTTTTTCTCTATTTTTTGATTTTTTCTCGGTTGTATCTTCGGTTTTTTCTTCATTTTTGGCATCGTTTGCGTTCATTTGACCGCCAAACAAATTTTGTAAAAAAGGAAAGGTTGCTGCGCCACCGGGCATGAATCCTTCTTCGCCGTCTTCCCCTTCCATATTCATCAGTTCGCCGAACTGCTCGTCCATTTGTTCGAGTTCTTCTTCACCGATACCGAATTTTTCAAGTAAATCATCAACCGGTTTGATGCCCAATTCTTTAGCGCAGGTAATACACAAACCGTCGTTTGTACTTTTTTCGCCCTCCATGCGCGAAATAAAAATAACCGCAGGGCGTTTTTTACAACGGGAACATAACATCATGCGAGGTTCTCCTTATTTACAATTTGCTTTTCTTTGGTAGTTGTGCCGTTTTTCAATCTGAAGAAAACCACCATATAACTGAAAAATGAAAACAGCATGGACACCGCCACTAAAATGATAAGGGTTATCAAAACCGCGTGCGGCATCGTTTTCCAAAAAACAATGGCAAGCATCACGGCATAGAACAGGGCTGTTGAAAATTTCCCAAACCACCGTGAGCCACGGATGATATCTTTTTTGAAAAGCAAAATCCATCCGCCGATAACTTGCAACATTTCTTTGATAAGACAAATTACCGCCAAAGGCAGCAGTTCGTTGTGTTGTATTGTCACACAAATCAGAACCGTGATTTGTGTCAGCTTATCCGCAAGGGGGTCGAGCAACTTGCCGCTTACACTGATTTGATTAAAGCGACGTGCAATCATGCCGTCAAACAAATCTGTCAAACCGGAAACAAGCAAAGCACCCAACGCCCAGTACACCAGTACCGGCTGTGTATCGCTTTTTAAATACAACACCGCAAAAACCGGTATTAACACCAAACGTATCAGTGACAGTATGTTGGGAATTGTCCATTCAAATTTTATTTTGCCCATAACCAATTCATCACCTTAAAATTTGATAATTAAAGCGAGAGGATTCATATCGGCAATCCAACTTGCCAATACGCTGTTTTGCAAATTCTCGGCCGTAAAGGGACCGGTTGTACTGCCCGCAGCGATAATCAGTTGCATAACCGTCACCGCTACTATGGATAAAATACAGCCGTTTACCGCACCGAGAACAATGCCCAATATACCGTCGACTTGACGAATCAACGGTAGTTTGGCAAGCGGTTTTACCAATTTGCTGAGTAATTTTACAACTAACAACAAAATCAAGAACAGGATTAAAAATATAACAAATCGTAACAATGCCACCACAACAGGACGTAAAATTTGTTCGACCACCGTTTCGGTAACAGCGGTGATGGTGTTTTCCGTTTTGTCGTTAATGTCGTTTAAAGCATTTTGGACTTCTTCGTTTTCGGCGAGTGCCGTTTGCAAAAAGTCGGGTAGAGTATCCAGCATACCCTCTACTTTTTCCGATACGGTTGAGCCTGCATTTTCAGAAAAGGCAGCACTGACACTTTCGGTTATTTTTTCACCGATAAAACGGTCATAAGTAAATTCAGCAACAGTTGTGCTGAGTGACAATGCAATTAAAAAAGCAAAAATATAGCCAGCCAGTTGAACAGCGGTACTGATAAAACCGCGTTTATAGCCTAAAATCACGGCAATCACCAGTAAAAGAACAACAATCCCGTCTAAAATCCAACTCATTATTTACTACTCTCCTTATCCGTTTAGCCGTTCTAAATTGCCCAATGTAAGCAACAGCGGTGCGTTGCGGTATTCGGTTATCAACAAAGAATCTGTCGGGACTTCCTTTTTTTGTTGATGATTTTTTTTGCCAAAAGTGTGAAGGTGCGAGTCGGTGAGTATCAACAATTCATTTCCTTGGCAAAAAGCGGAACGGAACCTACCCTCTACCCCATCACTTTTCCATATTTCACCGGCAGCATCCACTGTCCAAACATAGGTTTCACCGGTGCCGCCGGTGCGACGAAGCACCAAGCCTGCCAGCGACGAAGTGGCTGCAAAACCTGCCGGTTCATAACCGTTATACGTTGTTTTTTCCAATTCTTTTTTGCCTGCGCGAACAACCCACAGTTGGGTATCGCCCACAGCTGTCACGGTGCCCGAAGAAAAACAGTTGACATCCAGCAACAAAACATCGGTACCGATATATTCCGTCGGCTCGTCTTTGCTAAAATCAAAAAGTAACAAAACCGATTTTAACGCGCCGCCTTCCGAAGAGGTACCAACCGCCGCCAAGCCTTTCCCCGAGGGATATAAACAAATGTTGTTGAGCAAATAACGGCGGCTTTGGTATTCGTAAATTTGTTTTCCGCGAGCGTTAAACACTTGTATGCCGCACAGATAACTTTGCGATGTGCTGTCTGTTACTACCGCAACTGCCCCCGACGGCAACAGCGACGAAGTGTAGATGGTGCGATTTTCAAAATCCTTCGTCAGCACGGTTTCGCGGCGTGTATCCAAACGAAAACGTGTTCCGCCAATTTCGGTGGTCAGTGCATAGCGACCTGCCGTTTGCAACACGGGATTGGAAAAGGAGTGTTGCCGTTTTTCTACCCGAGAAGCGGTATTGTTTAAAAATTCAAGAGAAGTATCGGTAAGCACTGCTAAATGGTGATTAACCTCACCCATACCCTCTACTGAATTGCCTGTTATTGTGATTGGGAAACCGTTGCCGACTTGCGCTTCACCAAAACGAACAGCGGCCCAGTCCAACACCGATTCCGGTGCAATTTTTTCCCAGTTGTTCCAAACGGAGAAACCCACCAGTAAAACCACCGCAACAACGGATAAGCGAACCAGCAAACGCAGCCATGGGTTACGTTTTCTTTTGATTGCTTTGTCGGTTTTCTTTGTTTGCTTTTTGCCCATGACTGTCCCTCCCTTAATCAATAGATGACATCGTCTAAAAACAAGCCGCAAGCCGTTGCCGTGGGGCCGACCAAGTTGCGGTTGCCGCTTTGTAAGGCGTTGTCAATGGATTCTTGTGATAGTTTGCCGTTTTCGATATCCAACAGCGTACCTACCATAATACGCACCATGTTATATAAAAAGCCGTTTCCTTCCACAATAAAACGTAACAAGTCCCCTTCGCGAGTCACTTCGGCACGGTAGATGGTACGCACCTTATCCTCTACTTCACTGCCGGCAGAACAAAATGCCGAAAAATCATGGGTGCCGACAAACCGCTTTGCTGCCAGGTTCATTACGGCATCGTCCAAACGATTGCGAATATGCAGTGAGTAACGTTGCCAAAAAGGATTGCGTACTTGTCCGTTCCAAATATAATACACATAGCGCTTTTTGGTAGCGGAATACCGCGGATGAAAGTCGGCGGAAACTGCCTTGCCATCCAACACCGCAACATCCTGCGGTAAATTGGCATTGAGTGCCTTGACAAATTGCGAGGGTGACAAACGCGCGGGAGCAGGTGTGGTGCAATAAAAGTGATGCGCATGAACACCCGCATCGGTACGACTGCAACCGGTAAGCGAAGCACGAATACCGGTAACCGATTCAATGGCATCTTGCAACACTTGCTGAACGGTTAGGCCGTTTGGCTGCACTTGCCAACCGTGGTAATTGGTGCCGTCGTATTGTACTGTTAAGCACACTTGTTCCACGGCTGTCTCCCCCTTTATTACAATACTTCCGGTAAAAATACGTTGGTAGCGATCATGAGCGCTATCAGCAAACACATAACAATCACCGCCACATAATCGGCGATTTGCATGCGGAATTGTTTTAGGCGTGTTCTCCCCTCGCCGCCGTGGTAACAGCGACATTCCATGGCGGTTGCCAAATCGTACGCTCGACGGAACGACGAAACAAACAACGGTACCAAAACCGGTATTAACGCTTTGACACGTTGCAACAAATTACCGCTTTCCATATCGGCACCACGCGCTTTTTGTGCTGACATAATCTTATCGGTTTCCTCAATTAGTGTGGGGATAAACCGCAAGGCAATCGTCATCATCATGGCAATTTCATGCACGGGAACACGGAAAATTTTGAGCGGGCTCATAACACGTTCCAAACCATCGGTAAGCGACGTCGGCGAAGTGGTATAGGTAAGCAGTGAGCCTGCCGCAATCAAGCACAAAATGCGTACCGCAATAAAAATAGCGGTGTAAATCCCTTCGGCGGTGATTTTGAAAATCCAAAATTCAAGCAATATTCTGCCCTGTACATAAAAAATATTGATAAGCGAGGTGAAAAGCAACAGCGGTATCACCGGTTTTAGCCCTTTGAGAAGCACTTTGGGAGGAATATGCGATATTCCCACCGCCACTACCAGCAAAACAACCGCCAAGGCCAAGCCCAGCCAATTATCGGGCAAAAAGACAGCAAGAATATACGAAAACACCAAAACCAATTTTACCCGCGGGTCTAGTCGGTGCAGCACCGAACTGCCGGGGAAAAATTGACCGATAGTAATATCAGACAGCACGACCATCACCGCCTTTGAGCAATTTTGAAAGAATGGTGTGTGCTTGTTCTACGGTGTACACGGTATCGGGAACATCGATTCCGCGCATACGTAATTCTTTGAAAATTTTAGTAACTGACGGCACGGATAAGCCCATGGATTCCAGTTCATCCATGCGTGAAAAAATGGTGTTGGTGGGTTCGAGCATCGCTACTTGACCGTGATTGAGCACCAACACTCTATCGGCTACGCGGGCAATATCTTCCATACTGTGAGATACCAGCAACACCGTTGCGTTGTTTTCGTGGCGGTAGGTGCTGATAACGTCCAATATCATATCTCTACCTTTGGGGTCCAGGCCCGCCGTTGGCTCGTCTAAAATCAGTATTTGCGGTCCCATTGCCAGTACACCTGCAATGGCAGCGCGACGTTTTTCGCCACCCGACAAATCAAACGGCGTTTTATCGAGCAAATCGGACGACAAACCGACGCATTGTGCCGCGTGGAGTACGCGTTTTTGGATTTCTTCTTCGCTAAGCCCCATGTTGGTAGGACCGAAAGCGATATCTTTATAAACGGTTTCTTCAAATAATTGATGTTCGGGATATTGAAAAACCAATCCCACCTGAAAACGAACAGAGCGAATTTCTTTTGGGTTTTCCCAAATGTTCTTACCGTCAATTAACACTGTACCGTCATCGGGTTTTAACAATCCGTTGAGCAACTGAACAAAACTGGATTTCCCCGAGCCGGTATGACCGATGACACCAAGAAATTCACCCTCCTGAACGGTAACCGATACCGCAGTGAGTGCTTCCTTTTCAAACGGTGTTCCGGTGGAATACCGCACAGTGCAATTTTTTGTTTCAATAAGAGCCATTGACTTTCTTCCTTATTTTTTGAGTAACAATGACAGCGCTTCTACACATTCGTCGACGTTTAAAATGTCGGTAGATATTGCGATACCGTCACGGTTTAGCAAATATGCCAGTTCCGTTGGTTGCGGAACATCCAACTGCATCTTTTGCAGTATTTCCGCCTGCGAAAAAATCTCACGCGGGGTGCCGTCCATAACCATTTTGCCATGTTCCATTACAACAACGCGGTCAGCAAGCACGGCTTCTTCCATGTAATGAGTAATGAGCACTACCGTCATGCCTTGTTCGCGGTGCAAACGGCAAATGGTTTCCATAACTTCACGTCTACCGACAGGGTCCAACATCGCTGTCGGTTCATCCAGCACGATACATTCGGGATTCATTGCCAGCACGCCGGCAATGGCAACACGCTGTTTTTGACCGCCCGAAAGTTTGTGAGAGGCATGCAAGCGGTAGTCGTACATATCCACCGTGCGCAACGCAACATCTACGCGTTCGCGTATTTCCGACGGTGGGACACCTAAATTTTCGGGACCAAACGCCACATCTTCTTCCACAATGGTGGAAACCAGTTGGTTGTCGGGATTTTGCAAAACCATGCCCACCGTACTGCGAATGGCGTATACGTTTTTTTCCTCTGCGGTATCCATATCTTTGACCAAAACAGAGCCGCCAAGCGGTAACAACATGGCATTCAAGTGTTTGGCAAGGGTGGATTTACCGCAACCGTTATGCCCCAGCAAGGCAACAAACGAACCTTTTTCGATGGTCAGGGAAATGTCGTCAAGTGCGACAGCTTGTTCGTCGGTGCCGTTTTCTTCGTATCGAAAGCAAAGGTCATTGACAGAAAACATGGTCACTGACAATCCCTCGCTTTCCAAACGGCTGTGGCACCGCAAGGTAGTACCATGCCGCTTTGTGTGACAGGCAAGCCGATTTCATCCGCCGAGGTGGAGCCACCGTGCCACGGGACAATGATATCCCCCAACATATATTGCATAACCGACGGTGATAAACCGGTGGTATAGGAATTGACTAACACAAACAACGGCTTTTCCGACAACAAGGCGGAACATTCTTTGATAAAGCCGTAAATTTGTTCTTCTAATTTCCAAACCTCGCCGCCCGGTCCGCGACCATAAGACGGCGGGTCCATGATAATGGCATCGTAAGTGTTTTCACGGCGTTGCTCACGTTGAATGAATTTTCCGCAATCGTCCACAAGCCAACGCATGGGGCGGTCAGAAAGACCCGAAAGCACGGCATTTTCACGACCCCATGCGACCATGCCTTTGGATGCATCCACATGTGTGACGTGCGCACCCGCCGCCACACAAGCCAGCGTGGCAGCACCGGTATAGCCAAACAAGTTGAGCACACGAATAGGACGTTTGGCACCCGCAATCATGGATGCCATGGCATCCCAGTTGACGGCTTGTTCCGGAAAAAGGCCCGTGTGTTTAAACCCCATGGGTTTTAAATGAAATTTCAAATCGGTCAAAGCGGGTACGGGACTTTTGTAGGCGATATCCCAGACGTCCGGCAACGGACGGTACAGTTCCCATTTTCCGCCACCGGTGTTGGAACGATGGTATCGTGCATGTGCTTTTTTCCAAAGCGGATGACGTCTACCGGTATGCCACAAAATTTGCGGGTCGGGACGGATTAAGATACAATCTCCCCAACGTTCCAGCCGTTCGCCATCGGTGGTATCCAACAATTCGTAGTCTTGCCAATTTACTGCTGCTCTCATGTAGTAATTTCCTTTACAAAGTCATCTGATAGCTGAGTCCAAGATGCTCATAAGCGGCGGGTAACACAACCCGCCCACGCGGTGTGCGATTGATGAACCCAAGTTGCAACAAGTACGGTTCATACACGTCTTCAATCGTGACGGATTCTTCGCCAATAACAGCCGCCAAAGTGTCCAAGCCAACGGGACCGCCGTTATAGTTTTGAATCATGGTCATGAGCATACGGCGGTCGACCATATCCAAGCCGAGTTCATCCACTTCCAATTTATCCAACGCCATTTGTGCGGCGGAAACGGTGATGTTACCGTTATTGAGCACTTGTGCAAAATCGCGTACCCGTTTTAACAAGCGGTTAGCAATACGCGGTGTGCCGCGGGAACGGGAGGCAATTTCCAACGCACCGTCGGCATCACACGGAATCCCCAAAATATCGGCACTGCGTGAAACGATTTGTGCCAATTCTTCGGGCGTATACATTTCCAGACGACAAGTGACACCAAAACGGTCACGCAATGGTGCAGACAATTGACCTGCCCGTGTGGTGGCGCCAATGAGCGTAAATTTCGGCAACGGCAAATGAATAGACATGGCACCTTGACCTTTGCCGTTGATGATGTCGATTGAAAAATCTTCCATGGCAGGGTACAAGATTTCTTCTACCGTGCGAGGCAGACGATGAATTTCATCAATAAACAGTACATCGCCCTGTTCCAAGTTGGTCAGCAATGCCGCCAAATCCCCCGGTCGTTCCAGTGCCGGTCCCGAAGTGATGCGGAAATTAACACCCAGTTCATGGGCAATAATTGCCGACAACGTCGTCTTACCCAAGCCGGGAGGGCCATACAGCAAAACGTGGTCTAACGTATCGTTGCGCAGTTTGGCAGCATCGATAAACACTGCTAAATTTTCTTTGACTTTTTGTTGACCGATATATTCATTGAGGGTGCGTGGACGAAGCGGGTTATCGCCTTCGTCTTCCGGTAAATAGTCTGTGGATACGATGCGGTTTTCAAAATCCATTTCTTCCACTGTTATCACCTACCACCAAATGATTTTAACGCTTGACGAACCATTTCTTCTACCGAAAGAGTGCTATCTAATTTAGCAACCACTGCCGATGCTTCTCCGGCACTAAAGCCCAACACGGTCAAAGCGCTGACCGCCTCGGCAGCGTTACCCGAAGCGTTGAAAGGTGCCGAAGCGGGAGAAGCCATTGATACCACACCGCCGGTGGCGGAGGGTAACCCCATTTTGTCTTTGAGTTCCAAAACAATGCGCTGTGCCAGTTTGGGACCAACGCCTTGTGCACGCGTGAGCGATTTATAATCCCCGCCGGCAACAGCGAGGGCAACTTGTTCGGGCGACAATTCCGATAGAATAGAAATGCCCGCCTTGGGACCTACACCGCTGACACCGGTGAGTAATTTGAAACAAGTAAGTTCACTGCGGTCGGCAAAACCAAACAGTTCTACGGCATCTTCACGCACCGCTAGAAAGGTGTAGAGCATCGCCTCACTCCCGATGTTGGGAAGTTGACGAGCGGTATTGACGGTGATGGAGCATTGATACCCCACACCGCCACATTCGATAACTGCTAAGTTTGCTTCCCGCACAAGCAATGTTCCGCGTACACTATACAGCATAAATTACCGTCCTTTCATGATACGCAATTTGAGTGCTGTCCCCCCCATTTGGGCATGACAGATAGCAATCGCCAGTGCATCGGCTGTATCGTCCGGTTTGGGGACTTGCGTTAAACGCAACAACCGTTTTGTCATTTCCATGACCTGCGGTTTTTGTGCTTGTCCAAAACCCGTTACCGCACTTTTGACTTGCAAGGGGGTATATTCAAAAATTGGTATGCCGTTGTTTTGAGCAGCCAACAAAATGACACCTCTTGCTTGGGCAACCTCGATGGCAGTTTTTTGGTTGTTTTTGAAATACAATTTTTCAATCGCCATCACGTCCGGTTGCAAGCGCTGAATAATAGTTGTGACATCGGTATAAATTTGTTGAAGCCGCTTTGGAAACGGTGTTTCGGCAGCCGTAGTAACGGCACCAAAATCCTGCGGTGTAAAGCGACCGCCCTCGTATTGAACAACGCCCCAACCGACAATGGCGTAACCGGGGTCTATTCCTAATATTCGCAATCGCTCACCACCTATCAAAATATTCTGTTAATTATACCATAAATTTACGCATTAATCAAGATTTTCAACGCATTTATTGCGGTTTGAGCCGCATTTTGCGTACATTCGGATTGTGTATCGGACAAACCCGCTTTACGGCGTTCTTGATTCCACACCGCGTGCAACACACATCCCGCCCGCAACCCGAGCGAAGCGGCAACAATATACAGCGTGGCCGATTCCATTTCCGATGCCAAACAACCACCTTTGAGCCAAGATTCCCAGCGATTTTGCAGTGTGTAGGATACGGGAGATTTTTCAGGTGAATGTTGACCGTAAAATGAATCTTTACATTGCACCACACCCGCATGTACGTTAAAACCGGCTTGCTGTGCTGCCGAAACCAAAGCATTGGTAACAGCAAAATCTGCAACAGCAGGAAATTCGATGGGTAAATATTCACGCGAGGTACCCTCAGCGCGGATAGCACCCGTTGCCACTACCACATCGCCGCCGCACACAGGCAGTGCCATGCCGCCGCAAGTTCCTACGCGAATGAATGTTTTGACACCGCAACGTGACAGTTCTTCCACACAAATGGCGGTAGAAGGGCCACCGATACCGTGGGAAGTTACCAGTACGCGTTGACCGTTGAGGGTACCGGCCCATGTGGTATATTCGCGATTGGTCACCACAAACCCCGGAAAATCCAACAACCGCGCAATGCTTTCTACCCGTCCCGGGTCGCCCGTGATGATGGCGTATTGAGCCCCTTGTGACGGACACAAATGGAGATGATACATTTTCTCTTCGTTGAAATTTATCATGATAAATTCTCCTTCATCGTTATAAATTTAGACTGGCGAGAGTCGAACCCTTTGCGGTTTCGCTCGCCGCCTTTACCCGCGCGGGTTTGTGTTCGTTTTTGCAAGGCGACAGCCTTGCGGCAAACGTCGACCTGCAAAAGTGAAAATTTTTAGGTGAGAGGAAGCCGAAAAACGAAGGAATACTAACGTATTTCAAGTTTTGAGGCAAACTATCACCCCAAATTTTCTTTTGCGGGCGTAAAGAGTTCGGCTCCCTCCAGTCTAAGTATAGCAAGAAATGGCTTGTCATACAAGGAAAAAGTTGTTATAATTATGTAACAAAATTGTTAAAGGATTTTTGAGGATATGACAGCACTATCGGTAAATCGCATCAGTAAATATTTTGGTGACCGTTGTTTGTTTGAAGCGGGGTCTTTTGACGTGGGCGAGCACGACCGTGTGGGGTTGATTGGCGACAACGGAAGTGGAAAAACCACGTTGTTTCGCATGCTCATTGGTGAAGAAACTGCTGACAGCGGGGATATTTTATTTTCTAAAAACACGCGCATGGGATATTTGGCACAACACACGCTGCAAGATGAAAACATCACCGTATGGGAAGCGGTGGAACGCGTATTTGCACCGGTTATCGCCCTTGCCAAACAGTTGCAAGAAATCAATGACAAGTTAGAGGCTGTCACCCATGCCCCCGCCGAATGGTTGGAGGAGCAACAGCGTTTGCGTGAAGCCTTTGAGTCAAGCGGCGGGTTATATTACCAAAGTCGCATTGCCTCTACTTTATCGGGTTTGGGATTTGACAAAGAAACGTTTTCGCAGCCGGTCTCGACGTTAAGCGGTGGACAACGCGCTAAAATTTCCATTGGTTGCTTATTGTTATCCGATGCCAATTTATTGTTATTGGATGAACCGACCAACCATTTGGATATTGCTGCCGTGGAATGGCTGGAAGGGTTTTTACGTTCGTATACTGGTGCGGTGATTGTTATCTCGCACGACCGTTATTTTTTGGACCGCGTGACAACGCGCACCGTTGAGATTGGCAACCAAACGTTTTATACTACCAACGGCAATTATTCCGCCCACAAAGAAAAACGAGAAACCGACAAAGAAATTGCTACAAAGCACAAAAAAATTGCCGAACGAAAAATCAAAAAACTGGAAGAAAATATTGCTTTGCTAAAACAATGGAACCGTGAAAAATCCATTCGTGCCGCCGAAAGCCGCGAAAAACGGTTGGAACGATTAAAAGCGGAACAGGTCGCGCCCGAAAAATCGGCGCAAACCTTGCGTTTTGGGTTTTCTGCCGCCACTACCGGCGGAACCGACGTAGTAGAGGCAGGACAGTTGAGCATGGGGTTTGCTCAACCGTTGTTTAATAACGTTTCGTTTAAGTTGCGGCGCGGTGAACGCGTATTTTTGTTAGGTCCCAACGGGTGTGGAAAAACAACGCTTTTGCGGATTTTGAAAGGGCAATTAGAGCCTCAATCCGGTTATGTGAATTTGGGTAGTAGGATTTCCATTGGATATTACGACCAATTACAATCGGAATTATCGTATGATAAAACTGCCATTGACCAGTTATGGGATGAATATCCCACACTGACGCAAACCGAACTGCGGAGCGCTTTGGCAACGTTTTTATTTTACGGTGACGAGGTGTTCAAACCTATCCGCCAATTAAGCGGTGGTGAAAAAGCGCGGTTATTATTGCTGAAACTCATGTTGGCTCACGATAATTTGTTGTTGTTGGACGAACCGACAAACCATTTGGACATTGCCTCGCGTGAGGCATTGGAATCCGCTTTGGAACATTATGACGGTACGTTGTTTGTGGTTTCGCACGACCGATATTTTATCAACCGTTTATCCACGCGTATTTTGCAATTAAATCTTGATGGTTGCACCTCGTACGACGGCAACTATGACGATTATCAAGCTAAAATTTTGCCGCAACAAATAAACTCCGTATCGGAAAAACCGATTAAAGAAAACGATTACAAATTGCGAAAAGAACAAGAATCCCAAAAACGCAAATTAGCCACACGCATACGGCGCACGGAAGAAGAAATCAACCGTGTTGAAAATAGTATTGCCGAGTTGAGCGCTTTGTTGGAACAACCGGAAGTTGCCGCTGATTATGAGAAGGTTGTGGAACTTTCGAGTGATTTGGAAGCACAAAACAAACAATTAGAAAACTTATTTGCCGAATGGGAAGCCGCACAAACCGAATGGGAGGCAAAAGAATAAAAAAAGCACGGAATTTCCGTGCTTTTTTTATTATAAACCGAATTCGCCTTCGTAGCTGACCAAGCTGGCGTCTTCCACGCCGTCGATAGCCATCAGTTGTTCTACAATGGCGGCTTCGTTATCTTTGAGAGAAACTTCAACCGTGATTTCGCCGCCGTGGCGAGTAACTACTCGCGATTTGATACGATATTTGGGAAGGCTATGTAACGCCTTTTTGACCGCTGTGATTTTGGCAGGGTCATACCGCACAATCAGCAAATAGGGTGATTTGTTTTTGCGGTAAATGGCACAAACCAAGCAGTACAACAAACCCAAAGCTAAACTGGCAACCGCCCCCGGTACAATCAATCCGGCACCGTTCATAATACCGGCGGCAATCGACCAAAACATGAAAATGGTATCGACCGGGTCTTTGATGGCTGTGCGGAATCGAACAATGGACAAGGCACCAACCATACCGAGTGACAACGCCAAATCCGAACTGATGGTGCGTATCACCACCGCGGTTACCATGCAAAGAAGCACCAACGAAAAGGCAAAACCTTTGGAAAACAAAACACCGCGGAAAGTTTTACGGTACACCAGTAAAATGAACAATCCCGTTACAAAAGCGAGTAACAAAGATATCAGCATTTCTTCCACCGATACACCAACATTGAATTGTTCTACCACGCTGTTTTTAAGCATATCTAAAAAACTCATAACGTCCTCCTATTGTATGTTTCTGCATAATTCGTATTTTGAAATGGCACTGCGTGTCATGGGAACACCGCTGAGCAGTTGCTTTACCGCATAAGGTAAGGCATCGTCATATTTTACTTCCAGTACCATGCGGTCGGATGGGAAAATCGTTGACGTTGCAATGTTTTTCGCAAACAAATCCAAGGCATATCTGCCGCTGCTGATATGTTTATCGAACGTGATGCGAACATCATTGAAGATAAACGCTTCGCGATAGTAATCCACCAAAACAGTAGGTTTGAGCAGGCGTGTACGGTGTTTTAGGTAAAAGTTGCGAAGCAACGGATGTTCGCTTTGGTACATCCACCATGTATCGCCCCGACAAATGGAATCTGCTTGTTCTCGGGTGAGCGGGGCGGACGTTTTTTTGGTCATTTGGCCAATTTTTTGTTTGGATTCCAAGCGAATAAAAGAATCGTCCAAATCGTAAAAGCGGATGCGGAATTTTTCACGTTTTTCGATGCCGTCAACCTTATCGGTCAGACCGCTTTGCAAATAGTCGTCAAAATACAAACTGCGGATAAAATAGTTGCCGTCTTCGTGTGAAACATGAGCATCGTTTACCATGCCCGCTTGCAAACGTGATTTTAGTTGAAGGTAGCCGGCAGTGCTGATAAAATATTTATTTTCATACCGAAAACCATTCAAACGCACTGCCCCCTCTTTTTAAACAAATCACTTTGTTTACTATAACATATTTTAACAAAAAGTAAAAGTCTTTTTTGCAATTTTGTTGACAAACAAAACGCTTTCTTATAAAATGAACAACATGGAAAGGGGAATTACTGCATGAAGCGCGTTGTGACAATCCAAGATATTTCTTGTGTCGGAAAATGTTCGCTGACGGTAGCATTGCCGATTATTTCGGCGATGGGTGTGGAAACGTCCGTTATTCCCACAGCGGTTTTATCCACGCACACGGCGTTTCATGGTTTTACGTTCCGCGACCTTACAGCAGATATTGAATCGATTGCCAAGCATTGGCAGCAAGAAGATATTTCGTTTGATGCCATTTACACGGGGTATTTGGGTTCGTTTGAACAATTACAAGTAATGTCCCGCTTTTTTGACACGTTCAAAAAAGAAAACACGTTGGTGTTTGTCGACCCGGTTATGGGCGATTTTGGGAAATTATATACCGGTTTTTCATCGGAATTTGCTTTGGCAATGGCAGATTTGTGCAGCAAAGCCGACATTATTGTCCCCAACTTGACAGAGGCTTCGTATATGCTTGGTATTCCTTACTGCCAAGATAATTATGATAAAGCGTATATTCAAGACATTCTGCGGCGATTGACCGCCTTGGGTGCCAAAAAAGCAGTGCTTACCGGCGTGAGTTTGCAGCCAAACATGGTAGGGGTTATGGCTTACGATTCCGACAAAGATTGTTTTTTTGAATATTATCGCGAAAAAATTGACGTCACGTATCACGGTACGGGCGACGTGTTTGCCAGCACTTGTTTGGGGGCTTTAATGAACGGTAAATCGTTGGAAGAGGCGTTGCGGATTGCCACCGATTATACGGTGGAAAGTATTTTCCAAACGGAAAAAGACCCAAATCATCGGTGGTATGGTGTTAATTTTGAGAGCAGTATCCCCTATTTGGTCAGACGATTACACCAAGGTGAATAAAAAAAGTTGTTTTTTCTCTTGACAAGCCACTTGTTATCCGTTATAATAACTTTCGTTCGATAGCAATGGACGTTTAGCTCAGCTGGTAGAGCATTCGCTTGACGTGCGAAGGGTCAGCGGTTCGAGTCCGTTAACGTCCACCAAAATCCCAAGTCTTTTGACTTGGGATTTTTTATTTTTAAAGCCGCTCGAAGGAGCGGTTTTTGTTTAACTTTCATGCACTTTTTGGCACCTTGGTGCATGAAATGGAAAGAGGGCAAATTCACAACGAAAAGAAGGTGTAAAGATGGATACCTTGTGCGTTCGCAACGCAAGTTTTAAATATCAGGCTAAAAATGGTGAGGTGGAAGCCTTTTCCGATATTTCCTTCTCGGCACCGCAAGGACAGTTTATCAGCATTGTTGGTCCCAGCGGTTGCGGCAAAAGCACCTTATTATCTTTGATTGCGGGATTACTCCCCCAAAGTAGCGGTGAAATCTATGTCAACGGTGAATTGAGCAAAGGAGTCTCGCCGCATATTGGGTACATGTTGCAACGCGATAACCTGCTTGAATGGCGCACCATTTGGCACAACATTTTATTGGGATTGGAAATACAAGGGAATCTTAGCGAACAAACCAAAGAACATGCCGAAAAACTTCTTAAAACCTACGAACTTTCGGATTTTCGCAACAAATACCCCCGTCAGTTATCCGGTGGAATGCGTCAACGCGTGGCGTTAATTCGCACATTGGCTGCTAATCCGAATATTCTTTTGTTGGACGAGGCTTTCAGCGCTTTGGACTTTCAAACACGGTTATCGGTTACCGACGACGTTTATCGCATATTAAAGGCTGAAAACGTCACCATGCTAATGGTAACTCACGATATCCCGGAAGCTATTTCAATGGGCGATTCTGTTTTGATTTTATCCAAACGTCCTGCTCACATTAAAGAGATATTACCCATTGAATTTGATGACAATCGGACTCCCCTTTCTTGCCGCAGCGACCCTCGTTTTTCGGAGTATTTCAGTCACATTTGGAAGGAGTTGCGCGAAGATGAAACAAACGAAGGAATCCCCTAAATCGCACTTCCTTTCCAAGGAACGTGTGCTTTGGCTAAAACAACAACGACGTCAAACCATTTATGTTAAACTCTGGCAGTGGGGACTGCTTGTATTGTTATTGGTTTTGTGGGAAACATCCGCTCGGTTAGGGTGGGTTGATGCTTTTTTGGTAAGCCAGCCCTCGCGCATTGTAACAACGTTACTTAACACTTCGCAAAACGGATTGTTGCATCATGTTGGCGTAACGTTGTATGAAACACTGACGGGATTTTTCCTCGGTGTTCTTTTGGGACTTAGCATCAGCATTTTGTGTTGGTGGAGTCCGTTTGTTTCCCGTGTTGCCGAGCCGTATTTGGTGGTGCTGAACAGTCTTCCGAAAATTGCACTGGGACCGGTTATCATTTTGATTGCCGGTGCGGGTACCAAAGCGATTATTGTGATGGCGTTGGCAATCTCGTTGATTGTTACCGTGTTGGAAATGTTATCGGGTTTTCATGCCACTGATGAAGAAATTATTAAAATGGCTCAAACCTTTGGGGCCGTACGTCGGCAGATACTGTTTAAAGTGGTTTTGCCTGCCAATCTTCCCACGTTATTTAATTCGTTAAAAATCAATATTGGTTTGTCTTTGGTCGGCGTCATTGCCGGTGAATTTTTGGTAAGCAAAGCAGGATTGGGATATTTGATTGTTTATGGCGGTCAAGTTTTTCAAATGGATTTGGTAATGGCCAGTGTTTTGATTTTGGCGGTGGTTGCGGCATTAATGTACCGAGGGGTTGCTTTTTGCCAACAAATTATCCGCACACGTTTTGGCTCTTAGTGTCGACTTGCCCGAAAAACACCTCAAACAATGCCACATTGTTTGAGGTGTATCGGGTTGTCAATTTTAGTAAGGAGAGGTTTTGTATGAAGAAACGAATATTGTTTGGTTTTGTAGCTTTGACAATGGTTTTGGTATTGATACTTTCGGGATGTGCCGAAAAGCAACCCGAAAACAAAGTGGATACCGTTCGCGTGTGTGAGGTAACACACAGCATTTTTTATGCGCCGCAATACGTTGCCATTGCCAAAGGATTTTTTGAAGAAGAAAACATAGAGATAGAACTGTCCAACGGCGGCGGAGCCGACAAAGTGATGAGCGCTGTCCTGAGCAACAGCGTAGATATTGGTTTGGCAGGGCCTGAAGCGAGTGTTTACGTTTACAATTCCGGGAAAGAGGATTATCCGGAGGTTTTTGCCCAGCTCACGGCTTGCGACGGTAGCTTTTTGGTGGCACGCGAGCCGAACGAAAACTTTGATTGGAGCGAGTTAAAGGGCACACACATTTTACCCGGCAGAAAAGGTGGTGTTCCGTACATGGCTTTTTGTTATGCTATGGAGAAAAACGGACTGAACCCTAACACCGATGCGAACTTGGACAACACCATTCAGTTTGATATGATGACGGGAGCGTTTTTGAGCGGTACCGGTGATTATGTTACCATGTTTGAGCCGGTGGCTTCCAGTGTTCAAATGGAAGGCAAAGGATATATTGTCGCCAGTGTTGGTGCCGAAGCAGGTTCCATGCCCTACACCGCTTATTTTAGCAAAAAGAGTTATATTGCCGAAAACAGCGATTTGATTCAGCGTTTTACCAACGCCGTCACCAAGGGGCAACAATGGGTGGCAGAACATTCGGCCGATGAAATTGCCGCGTGTGTACAATCGTTTTTTGCAGATACCGATGTGGCATTATTGGCCAGTGCGGTGCAAAGTTACAAAGACATTGGTGCTTATGCCGAAACACCTGTCATGACAAAAGAGGGGTTTGACCGCTTGCAAGAAGTGATTCAGCGTGCCGGTGAACTGGAAAAAACCGCTCCGTTTGACAAACTGATAAACAACACCTTTGCTGAAAAAGCAATGCAATAAAAAAAAGCGGTAACCGAAAGGTTACCGCTTTTTGCATTATAAAACCTTGGAAAGGAATTCTTGTGTACGGGGATGTTTGGGGGCACCAAAAACTTGTTCCGGTGTGCCTTGTTCGGCAATTATGCCATTGTCCATAAAAAGGATACGGTCGGCCACTTCGCGTGCAAAACCCATTTCGTGCGTAACAACAGCCATTGTCATGCCGGATTCTGCCAGAGTTTTCATTACATCTAAAACTTCGCCAACCATTTCCGGGTCAAGCGCTGAGGTCGGTTCATCAAAGAGCATAACATCAGGTTC
>JAZNRV010000022.1:0-21774 GCA_045590855.1 Acutalibacteraceae bacterium
CCCATTTTGTTGGCAATCACGGGCCGTTTGGTTTTTAAATCAATGCGCATACCAAACAACGTGTTGATAAGGCTGATGCCATCGGCCCCCGCTTCTTCACACGCTTTTGCCATTGCCACAATATCCGTCACGTTGGGCGAAAGTTTAATGTATACAGGCTTTTTGGTCACAGCCTTTACCCGCCGCGTCACTTCTGCCGCCAATTTCGGGTCGGTACCAAACGAGATACCGCCGCCGTGCACGTTGGGGCAACTGACATTCACTTCCAACCAACCCACTTGCGGCTCTTTGTCTAACTTTGCGCAGGTTTCGGCATATTCCTCCACCGAAAACCCGCCCACGTTCGCCATCACGGGTTTATTAAAACACGCTTTAAGCTTGGGCAGTTCTTCACTGATAACTTTTTCGACACCGGGGTTTTGCAACCCCACGCTGTTTATCATACCTGCCGTACATTCCGCAATGCGCGGTGTCGGGTTGCCAAATCTCGGCTCGGCAGTGGTGCCTTTGAACGAGAATGTCCCCAAACAGTTAATATCGTAAATTTCGGCAAACTCCCAACCATACCCAAACGTACCGCTGGCGGGGATAACGGGATTATCCAAAGAAATCCCACTCAGTGTCACTTTTGTGTTTACCATAGGATTTCCTCCTTTGTCAAAACGGGACCTTCTTTGCAAATGCGCTTGTATCCCGTCACCGTTTTGCACGAACAACCCATGCACGCGCCAAACCCGCACCCCATGCGTTCCTCAAAACTGAACTGGCCGGACGTTTTGGTGGCGGCATACACCGCTTTAAGCATCGGTTCGGGACCGCAGGTGTAAAAATAGCTGTATTCCACGGGCAGCGCATCGGTCACAAACCCTTTGGTACCGTAACTGCCGTCGGCGGTGGTCACCGTCACCGCGGCACCCAGTGCTTTGAACTCTTCTTCATAAAACACATCGTCTTTGCGGTTAAAACCCAACACTACCGTTGGGTGTTTTCCTTGCTCAACCAACGTTTTGCACAAGTGGTATAACGGCGGAACACCCACACCGCCGCCAAGCAACAACGGCGTATCGCCCGCTTTGGATAAATCGTACCCGTTGCCAAGCCCCGTCAACACGTCCAACACCGTGCCGTCGGGGTACTGCGCCATGCGGCGAGTTCCCTCGCCTACAATTTTGTACACCAACGTCAAACGGTTTTCGCCGTAATCGCAAACGGAAATCGGGCGGCGGAGGAATAACCCCTCCACCTGAATATTCACAAACTGTCCCGAAGCGGTAATGCCCGAAACATCGCCGACAAGTTCCATTCTCATCACGTTGTCCGCAATACGCTGTTGTGATACAATCGTCAAATTTGTTTGTTTCATACTGTCACCTTTTAGGAATCAATCGTAGAGATACAAAGCGTCGTTTCTTCAAGCACATCCAACAACGTGTTCACCGTATCCAACGAGGTGAAAATGGTGATGTTGTTTTCGGTTGCCAGTTTGCGAATCTCAAAGCCGTCCATCTTGGTATGCGACGAACTGCCAACGTCACTCGTGTTAATAATGTACGAGATATGCCCTTGGCGAATGGCACTCGGGATTTCCTCGCTGCCGTCGCTGATTTTTTCCAAAATGTGCGTGCGAATACCGTTTTCTTTCAAAAACTCGCCCGTACCCTTGGTACCTTGAATGTTAAAGCCAAGGTTGTAGAACCGACGAATCAGCGGTAACACTTCTTCTTTGTCGCTGTCGGTCACGGTCACCAACACCGTACCGTAGTTTTGCAACTTCATGCCCGAAGCCTGCAACCCTTTGTAAAGCGCGCGGTACAATTTGTCGTCATACCCAATCGCTTCACCCGTGGACTTCATTTCGGGCGAAAGGTAAGCGTCCAAACCGCGAATTTTATTGAACGAGAATACCGGCACTTTCACGTACCAACGTTTTTTCTCGTCGGGATAAATATCAAAAATACCTTGTTCTTTCAAACTCTTGCCAAGGATAACTTCGGTGGCAATGTCCGCCAAACTGTATCCCGTGGCTTTGGAAAGGAACGGCACCGTCCGCGACGAACGGGGGTTGACTTCAATGATAAACACGTTGTCGTTCTTGTCCACAATGAACTGAATGTTGTATAACCCCACAATGCCGATACCAAGGCCGAGCGCTTTGGCATATTGCAAAATCGTGCCCTTGACCTTGTCGGAAATGCTAAACGGCGGATACACGCTAATCGAGTCACCGCTGTGAATACCCGTGCGTTCCACCAGTTCCATAATACCGGGGACAAACACGTTTCTGCCGTCGCAAATCGCATCGACTTCCACTTCTTTACCCACAATGTATTTGTCCACCAACACGGGTTTGTCTTCGTCGATTTCCACGGCGGTTTTCAGGTAATGGCGCAACTGTTCTTCGTTGCCCACAATGCGCATCGCGCGACCACCCAACACAAAACTCGGGCGCACTAACACGGGGTACCCAATCTCCGCCGCGGCGGCAACACCGTCTTCAATCGCGGTCACCGCTTTACCTTTGGGTTGCGGAATACCCAAATCGTGCAATATTTTTTCAAACGCATCGCGGTTTTCGGCGCGTTCAATCGCATCGCAATCGGTACCGATAATGCTCACTCCGCGCTTCATCAGCGGCTCTGCCAAGTTAATCGCGGTTTGACCGCCCAGCGAAGCAATCACGCCTTCGGGGTTTTCCCACACCAAAATGTTCATCACATCTTCGGGTGTCAGCGGTTCAAAGTACAGTTTATCCGCCGTGGTATAGTCGGTGGAAACCGTTTCGGGGTTGTTGTTGATGATAATTGCCTCATACCCCGATTTGCGAATGGTTTGCACCGCATGTACGGTGGAATAGTCAAATTCCACACCCTGCCCAATGCGAATCGGACCCGCGCCCAACACCGCAATTTTGCGGTTATTTGTAATCGGGCTTTCGTTTTCGCCTTGGTAGGTGGAGTAAAAATACGGAATATACCCGCCCGTGTGGAACGTATCTGCCATGTGGTACACGGGGAACAATTTTTCGGCTTTGCGGCGTTCATACACTTCGATTTCCGCCACATCCCACAACTTCGCAATGTATTTGTCGGAAAAACCCAGTTCTTTGGCGCGGCGCAAGGTGTCCAAATCGCGGTTTTCTTTTAACACCGCTTCCATTGCCACAATACGCTCAATAGCTTCCAAGAAGTAGGCGGTAATCGCCGTCGCTTCGTGGATAGCCTCCACCGATTCACCAAGACGGAGCAGTTGTGCCACCGCATACAAGTTGTCGTCGTGGAATTCGCGCACGTACTCAAATAACTGCTCGGTGCTGTAACTGTCAAATTTCGGCATCCACAAATGGTACACACCAATTTCCAAAGAACGAACCGATTTGAGCATACATTCTTCGAGTGTTGAGCCGATACCCATCACTTCACCGGTCGCTTTCATTTGCGTACCCAGTTTGTTGGTAGCGGAATCAAACTTGTCAAACGGGAACCGCGGGAATTTTGCCACAATGTAATCCAGCACCGGCTCGGTTGCCGCCGTGGTGTTAGAAAGCGCAATTTCCGAAAGTTCCATACCCACCGCAATCTTTGCCGTCACGCGCGCAATGGGATATCCGCTCGCTTTGGAAGCCAGTGCTGACGAACGCGAAACGCGGGGATTGACCTCAATCAAATAATATTCCGACGAGTTGGGATTCAGCGCAAATTGCACGTTGCACCCACCCGAAATTTTCAGTTCGCGAATGAGTTTCAGCGCACTGTTGTTGAGCATTTTCAAATCGTGGTCGTTCAAAGTCAAAATCGGTGCTACCACCACCGAGTCACCCGTATGCACACCCACGGGGTCAATGTTTTCCATGCCGCAAATGGTAATGGCATGGTCTGCCGAGTCGCGCATGACCTCAAACTCGATTTCCTTGTAGCCTTTCACGCTCTTTTCAATCAACACTTGATGCACAGGCGAAAGTTTGAACGCATTGGTACCAATTTCCACCAATTCTTCTTCGTTGTACGCAAAACCGCCACCGGTACCGCCCAACGTAAACGCAGGGCGCAATACCACAGGGTAACCAATGCGCGCGGCAGCCGCCTTGGCTTCGTCGAGCGAATAGGTGATTTCCGACGGAATAACCGGCTCGCCCACCGATTGGCACAATTCTTTGAACATCTCGCGGTCCTCGGCGCGTTCGATACTTTCGCTGCTCGTACCCAGCAATTCCACGCCGCATTCCGCCAAAATGCCTTTTTTCTCCAACTGCATGGCAAGGTTGAGTCCCGTTTGACCGCCAATGCCCGGCACAATCGCATCGGGACGCTCGTGACGAATAATTTTCGCCACGTATTCCAGTGTCAGCGGCTCCATATACACTTTGTCGGCAATGGCGGTGTCGGTCATAATGGTAGCGGGGTTGGAGTTGACGAGTACGACCTCGTACCCTTCTTCTTTGAGCGCAATACACGCTTGTGTACCCGCATAGTCAAACTCCGCGGCTTGCCCAATCACAATCGGACCGCTGCCGATAATCAAAATCTTTTTTATATCTGTTCTCTTTGCCATGATTATTTCTCCTTATATACAATTTTGCCGTTACACACTGTCAACACACACTTGGCATTTACTGTCATGCCCTCAAAAGGTGTACTCTTTCCTTTGCTCAAAAACGCTTCTTTGTCAATCGCATACTCACCTTGCGTGTCCCACACGCAAAAATCGTTTTCGCTAAGCCGAATCCCAAATCGCTCTCTGGGGTTAATGCTCAAAAGCCGCACCGCTTGTTCGAGCGAAAGTATACCCGTCTTTACCAAATAAGTATACACCACGGGGAACGCACATTCAAGTCCCACAACCCCCATCATACTGTCGCGCAGCCCCTTGCCTTTTTCCTCGGCGCTGTGCGGTGCATGGTCGGTGGCAATCATGTCAATCGTGCCGTCTTGTATCCCTTCAATTAACGCTTGGCGGTCAGCTTTGCTGCGCAGCGGCGGGTTCATCTTAAACCGCCCATCTTCTTTCAAATCACTGTCGTCAAGCAGCAGATAATGCGGCGCCGTCTCGCACGTAATATCCAATCCCTCCGCCTTGGCTTTGCGAATAAGCTCCACGCTTTCCTTGGTAGAGATATGACACACATGGTAGGCACATCCCGTTTGCCGCAAAAGTTCAATATCTCTGGCAATCGGTCCCCACTCACTTTCCGAGCAAATCCCGCGGTGTCCGTGCGCTTTGGCATACTCGCCGTCGTGGATATACCCGCCGTTCAGTAGCGAATTATCTTCACAATGCGCCACAATGGGTTTGCCCAGTTCCTTGGCTTTTTGCATCGCGCGTTTCATCAGTTCCTCACTTTGCACGCCGCGTCCGTCGTCGGAAAACCCTGCCACAAAGGGGGCCATTGCCGCCATGTCCGAAAGCTCTTCGCCTTGTTGCCCCACCGTAATCGAACCATACGGCAACACGTTGACACTCGCCGTCTTGCGAATGGCATCAAGTTGCACTCCCAAATGCTCCACACTGTCCGGGACAGGATTTAGGTTTGGCATACTGCACACCGCCGTGTACCCGCCGTGCGCCGCCGCCGCGGTGCCGGTTTCGATGCTCTCTTTATAAAAAAAACCCGGTTCTCGCAAATGCACATGCACATCTGCGAAAGCCGGTAATATCAAATAGCGGTCATCGGAAAAATCAAAAGAAACCCCTTGTAACACATCGCTGTTCAAGGTGTTTACTACCATATTGCGAAAATCCGCTACACTTGAATACTTCATTCGTTTTTCCTTTCTAAAAAAACCTGCCGATTTCGGCAGGTTGACAGCAGGGTAAAGCAAGGGCGCAACTTGCCCTTTTTCCTTTTTTATGTCATCTTGCCGATATCTCGTATCGTCTTAAAGATTTACTGTCAAATAGTATACTCCAACCACGCGCGTTTGTCAAGTATCTGTAACTGGTTTTTTAGCAAAAAACGGTGCGTACTTTCGTACACACCGTTTTAACAAACTTAAAACAATCCCGTAATCTTTCCGTTTTCGTCCACGTCGATTTTTTCTGCGGCGGGAACTTTGGGCAAACCGGGCATGGTCATAATATCACCCGTCAGTGCCACCACAAATCCCGCGCCTGCCGAAACTTTCAAATTGCGCACCGTCACGGTAAATCCCTCGGGCGCACCAAGCAACGTCGGGTCGTCAGAAAAACTGTATTGCGTTTTTGCCACACAAACCGGCATGTTGCCGCAACCCATTTTTTCCAATTTGTCGAGTTGTTTTTTCGCCGCGGGCGTAAAGTTCACACCCACACCGCCGTATACCTTGGTAACTACCTTGTGCAGTTTTTGCTCCAAGGAGTCCTCGGTGTCGTACGAGAAGGTGAAATCACCTTTTTCTTCTTCGCACAAACGCACCACTTCGCGTGCCAAATCCTCGCCGCCTTCGCCGCCTTTGGCCCACACGTCGGAAAGCACCACGTTCACGCCGAGCGCACGGCATTGTTCCATAATGCAAGCAACTTCCGCGTCCGTATCGGTGGGGAAACGGTTGACCGCGACCACGCACGGCAGTTTATACACGTTTTTAATGTTTGAAACATGGCGCAACAAGTTGGGTAAACCTTTTTCCAAGGCCTCCAAATTTTCGGCGCCTAAATCGGCTTTGGCAACACCGCCGTGCATTTTGAGCGCACGAATGGTAGCAACCACCACCACCGCGTTGGGGGTAAGGTTAGCCATGCGGCATTTAATATCCAAAAACTTCTCGGCACCAAGGTCTGCACCGAATCCCGCTTCGGTAATGGTATATTCCGCCATTTTCAAAGCGGTTTTGGTCGCAATCACCGAGTTACAACCGTGTGCAATGTTGGCAAACGGACCGCCGTGCACAAAAGCAGGGGTGCCTTCCAACGTTTGCACCAAATTCGGTTTCATGGCATCTTTGAGCAGTGCTGTCATGGCACCTTGCGCTTTCAGTTGTCCGCAGGTGACAGGCTCGTCAGCATAGGTATACCCCACCACAATGCGGGATAACCGCTCTTTCAAATCCGAAAGAGAGTTAGCAAGACACAACACCGCCATAATTTCGCTGGCGACCGTAATGTCAAACCCATCCTCACGCGGGACACCGTTCATGCGACCGCCCAAACCGTCAATCACGTTGCGCAATTGACGGTCGTTCATGTCCACACAACGTTTCCACGTAATACGTTTGGGGTCAATTTGCAACGCATTGCCTTGTTGAATGTGGTTGTCGAGCAACGCAGCCAGCAAGTTGTTTGCCGCGCCAATCGCGTGGAAGTCACCCGTAAAATGCAGGTTAATATCTTCCATCGGCACCACTTGGGCATAACCGCCGCCCGCGGCACCGCCTTTGACACCAAACACCGGACCGAGCGACGGTTCGCGCAATGCTACCGTCACACCTTTGCCAATACGGCGCAAACCATCCGCCAAACCAATGGTGGTGGTGGTTTTGCCCTCGCCCGCGGGGGTGGGGGTAATGGCAGTTACCAGTACCAATTTGCCGTTTTCTTTTTGGCTTTCGTTCAAAAGTGCCAAATCGACTTTGGCTTTGTACTTGCCGTACGGCTCCAAATACTTTTCGTCAATTCCCGCCGTACGCGCAATGTCGTAAATGGGTTTCATTTCGCATTGTTGCGCAATTTCAATGTCGGATAAAAAGGCCATGGTTCTATCCCCTTACTTAAAATATTTCACCGCGGAAGCAAACAATTTCATGTCGTAGTTGCCGATAACGTTTTTGTAAAGACCGTTGCCGATACGTTCGGAGTGACCCATCTTACCCAGCACACGACCGTCGGGCGAAACAACACCCTCAATCGCCGCCATGGAATTGTTGGGGTTAAAGCGTACGTCGTCGGTGGCGTTGCCGTCAAGGTCCACGTACTGCGTGGCGATTTGACCGTTTTTAATCAAACTATCCAGCACTGCCGGCTCAGCAATAAAACGACCTTCCCCATGCGAAATCGGCACGTGGTAAATTTCGCCCACTTGCGTACCTGTCAGCCACGGCGAATTGTTGGTTGCCACGCGGGTTGCCACAATGCGCGATTGGTGACGACCAATGGTGTTAAACGTCAAGGTCGGGCAATGCTCGTCGGTATCCATAATCTTGCCGTACGGCACCAAACCCAATTTAATCAGCGCTTGGAAACCGTTGCAGATACCGCACATCAACCCGTCGCGCTTGTCAAGCAGTTCGGTCACTTGTTCTTTGACCGCCGCATTGCGGAAAAACGCCGTAATAAACTTGCCCGAACCGTCGGGCTCGTCACCGCCCGAAAAACCACCGGGGATAAAAATAATTTGCGACTCGGCGGTCTTTTTGGCAAACTGCTCAACACTGCGAACAATGCCTTCGGACGTCAGGTTGTTAATCACAAAAATTTCGGCTTCGGCACCTGCATCGCGCACCGCTTTGGCGGAATCGTATTCGCAGTTGGTGCCGGGGAACACGGGGATAAGCACTTTCGGTTTGGCGACTTTCAACGCGGGAGCGCGCACCACACCGTCGGTGTAAGAATAATTTTCAATTTTCTTGCCTTCGGTCGGAATGTTGCACGGGAACACGCTTTCGAGCTTGTCCTCATACACTTTTTGGAGCGCATCCAAAGCAACACTTTCACCGCCATAGGTAAAGGCAGCCTCCTCGGTCACCACACCAATTTGAACACCGTCCAAATCGGCTGTTGCTTCCACCAAGAAAGCACCATAACAATACCCAAACAGCTCATTAAGCGAAACGGCAGCGTCAAACGCCACGCCCAAACCGTTACCAATCGCCATTTTGAGCACTGCTTCTGCCACACCGCCCATGGTGGGAGTATAGCACGAAACAATCTTGCCCTCGCGTTGCGCTTTGGTCACGGTTTCAAACAACGCTTTGAGGGATTCGGTTTTCGGCAAACCGTTTTCGTCGTATTCGGGTTTCAAAAGCACCAATTTGTTGCCCGCTTTTTTCAGTTCGGGCGAGATAATGTTGCCCACTTTGTCCGTCGTCACCGCAAACGAAACCAACGTCGGCGGCACGTCGAGCGTTTCAAACGAACCGCTCATGGAGTCTTTACCGCCAATCGCGGCAACACCCAATTCTTTTTGTGCGCGGAATGCGCCAAGCAATGCCGCCAAGGGTTTGCCCCAACGTTTGGCATCCTTGTTCGGGCGTTCAAAATATTCTTGGAACGTCAGGTAAACGTCGCTAAACTCAGCACCCGTTGCCACCAACTTACACACCGATTCCACCACAGCCAAATACGCGCTGTGATACGGACTCTTTTCGGCAATAAAGGGATTGTAGCCCCATGCCATCAACGAACAATCGTCGGTGTGACCTTGCTCAATGGAAACTTTATGTACCATCGCTTGAATGGGGGTTTGTTGATGTTTACCGCCAAACGGCATCAGCACCGTACCCGCACCGATGGTCGAGTCAAAACGTTCCGACAAGCCGCGTTTGGAGCAGGTGTTCAAATCCCCCGCCAACGCGGTATAGCTTTCGGCAAACGTGCCGCTTACCGTTTTTTCATACGCTTGGGGTTTGGCGGGCGCAATGTCAATGTGTTTTTCCGCACCGTTGGAATTTAAAAATTCACGGCTGATATCCACAATGTTCGCCCCGCGCCACGTCATGGTCAGGCGCGGCTGCTCGGTCACCGTGGCCACCACGGTCGCTTCCAAGTTTTCGGAATCTGCCAACACTTTAAAGCGTTCGACGTCCTCAGCGGCAACCACCACCGCCATACGCTCTTGCGATTCGCTGATGGCAAGCTCCGTACCGTCCAAACCTTCGTATTTTTTCGGCACCGCATCCAAATTGATGTGCAAGCCGTCCGCTAATTCACCAATCGCAACCGAAACACCGCCGGCACCAAAGTCGTTGCACCGCTTAATCATGCGGGATGCCTCTTTGTTGCGGAACAAGCGTTGCAGTTTGCGTTCTTCGGGCGCGTTACCCTTTTGCACTTCCGCGCCGCAACTTTCGAGCGATTCGAGCGTGTGCGATTTGGAAGAACCGGTAGCACCGCCGCAACCGTCACGTCCCGTTCTGCCGCCCAGCAAAATGACAATATCGCCCGCAAGCGGACGTTCGCGCCGCACGTTTTCGGCAGGTGCCGCGGCAATCACGGCACCGATTTCCATGCGTTTGGCGGCATACCCGTCGTGGTAGAGTTCGTCCACCATGCCGGTCGCCAAACCAATTTGGTTACCGTACGAGGAATACCCCGCCGCCGCTGTGGTCACAATTTTGCGTTGCGGCAATTTGCCTTCCATGGTCTCGCTAACAGGTTTGAGCGGGTCTGCCGCACCCGTCACACGCATGGCACCGTACACGTACGACCGACCCGAAAGCGGGTCACGAATCGCACCGCCAATACACGTGGCGGCACCGCCAAACGGCTCAATTTCCGTCGGGTGGTTGTGCGTTTCATTTTTAAACAGCAACAACCACGGCTCTTTTTTGCCGTCGTTTTCCACTTCAATTTTCACGGTACAAGCATTGATTTCTTCGGATTCATCCAATTTGTCAAGTTTGCCCGTGCTCTTTAAATATTTGGCAGCCAAGGTGCCGATATCCATCAAATTAATCGGCTTGGTTCTGCCCAGTTCTTTGCGCGTTGCCAAATAATCGTCGTACGCCGCTTGTAACAACTCGTCTTCAAACGTGACGTTGTCAATCGTCGTCAAAAACGTGGTATGACGGCAGTGGTCCGACCAATACGTGTCAATCATGCGGATTTCGGTAATGGTCGGTTCGCGTTTTTCGCCAATAAAATATTGTTGACAAAACGCAATGTCGTCGTTGTCCATTGCCAAACCGTATTGTTTAACAAACGCGGCAAGACCCTCGCTGTCCAAAGCGTTAAAACCTGTGAGCGTTTGAACCGCTGTGGGAGTGTCATAAACGGCTTTGAGCGTTTCGAACTTTTCGAGCGATGCTTCGCGCGATTCCACGGGGTTGATAACATATTTTTTGATAGCGGCAACGTCTGCTCCGGTCAGCGTACCGTCCAGCAAATAAATACGCGCCGTACGCACCAGCGGACGCTCTTTTTGCGAAAGCAATTGCAAACATTGCGCCGCCGAATCGGCGCGTTGGTCAAACTGACCGGGCAAATACTCGGTAGCAAACACGGCCGCCGCGGTCAAATCCGCCTCTTCGCTGATAATGTCCAGTTGCGGTTCGGAAAACACGGTGGTTTTTGCCGCCTGGAACAACTCTTTATCAATATTTTCCACGTCGTAGCGGTTAATCACGCGCACACCGGTAATCCCGCTAATGCCCAGCAAATTCTTGGCATCACTAAACAGCGTGGCGGCTTCGCCCGCAAATTGCGCTTTTTTCTCTACATATAACCGATAAACCATGTTAAACCTCCTTAGCCGCTAACGCGCGTTTACCGATGTCATGGCGGTAATACGCGTTTTCAAACGAAACTTGCTCTGCTGCCGCATACGCTTTGTCGAGTGCGCCTTGCAACGTGTCGGCAACCGCCGTCACGCCCAGCACACGACCGCCCGCGGTCAACAATTTTTCACCGTCAAGCTTGGCACCGGCAACATAAAATTCGCAACCGGTGTTTTGGGGAAGTGTGAGTTCAAATCCCGTTTGATATGCCTGCGGGTAGCCTTTGGACGCCATCACCACACACGCGGCATGTCCTTTTGAGAAGACTACCTCTTGTTCTTTAAGCGTGCCGTTTGTCACCGCTTGCATCACGGTGAGCAAATCGGTTTTAAGCAGCGGCAACACCACTTGTGTTTCGGGGTCGCCAAAACGGCAGTTATATTCAATCACTTTGGGTCCGTCTTTTGTCAGCATCAACCCAAAGTACAAACAACCCTTAAACGTTCTGCCTTCGTTTTTCATGGCGCGAATGGTGGGCAGGAAAATCGTTTCCATGCACACGTTTGCAATCGCGTCGGTGTAATAAGGGTTAGGAGCCACTGTGCCCATACCGCCGGTGTTAAGCCCTGTATCACCGTCACCCGCGCGTTTGTGGTCCATGGACGATACCATCGGTACCACCGTTTCACCGTCGGTGAATGCGAGTACCGAAACTTCGGGTCCTTCCAAAAATTCTTCCACCACGATTTGGCTGCCGCTTTCGCCAAACTGCTTGTCGCGCATAATGGAGTTTACGGCATCTAAGGCTTCTTCGCGGGTAAACGCAATGATAACGCCTTTGCCCAGCGCCAAACCGTCGGCTTTAATCACCGTGGGGATAGGCGCTGTTTGCAAATATTCTTCCGCTTTTTGCGCATCGTCAAACACTTCGTACTGCGCTGTGGGGATGTTGTATTTTTTCATCAAGTTTTTGGAAAACACTTTGCTTCCCTCGATGATAGCGGCATCCGCCACGGGACCAAAGCAAGGAATTCCCACCGCAGTCAAACGGTCAACAGCACCCAGCACCAACGGGTCGTCGGGAGCCACCACCGCGTAATCAATGTGGTTGTCCACCGCAAAGCGCACCATACCGTCAAGGTCTTTGGCGCCAATGGCAACACATTCGGCGTCGGCGGCAATACCGCCGTTACCGGGAAGCGCAAAAATTTTCTCGACACTTTTGTTTTCTTTTATTTTTTTGATAATCGCATGTTCACGGCCACCGCCGCCCACCACTAATACTTTCATTTTTCTCTCCTACTTAGGGTTCACCCTTAATGATGGAACAACCGCATACCGGTAAACGCCATCACCATATCGTGCTTGTCACACGCTTCAATCACCAAATCGTCGCGAATCGAGCCACCCGGTTGCGCAATGTAGGTAACGCCGCTCTTGAACGCGCGTTCCACGTTGTCGCCAAACGGGAAGAACGCATCGCTGCCCAGTGCCACACCGGAGATTTTGTCCAAAAATTCTCTTGTCTCGGCTTCGGTCAACGGTTCGGGACGGGTTTTGAAATATTGTTGCCAGTTACCGTCCGCACACACGTCTTCTTCGTTTTTGTTGATGTAGCCGTCAATCACGTTGTCGCGTTCGGGTCGGCCAAGCGTATCCAAGAACGGTAAGTTAAGTACTTTTTCATGTTGACGCAAAAACCACGTATCGGCTTTGCCGCCCGCCAAACGAGTGCAATGCACGCGCGATTGTTGACCCGCGCCCACACCAATGGCTTGTCCGTCATAGGCAAAGCACACGGAATTGGATTGCGTGTATTTGAGCGTAATCAACGCCAAAATCAGGTCGCGTTTTGCCGCATCGGGCAACTCTTTGTTGGCAGTCACAATGTTTTCGAGCAACGCTTCGTCAATTTTGAACTCGTTGCGGCCTTGTTCAAAGGTGATACCGAATACTTGTTTGCGTTCAATCGGTTCGGGTATGTAATCGGGGTCGATTTGCACCACGTTGTACCCGCCTTTGCGTTTGGCTTTCAAAATCTCCAACGCTTCGGGCTCATATCCCGGTGCAATCACACCGTCGGACACTTCGCGTTTAATGAGTTTGGCGGTGGTCACGTCGCACACATCCGAAAGTGCCACCCAGTCACCAAACGAGCACATACGGTCGGTACCGCGCGCACGGGCATACGCCAACGCCAACGGCGATTGGTCCAAGCCGGCAACGTCTTCCACAAAACACGCTTTTTTGAGCGTGTCGGACATCGGCACACCCACCGCGGCGGAAGTCGGGCTGACGTGTTTAAACGATGTCACCGCCGGCAATCCCAACGCGGCTTTGAGCTCTTTGACCAACTGCCACGCATTAAACGCATCCAAAAAGTTAATGTATCCCGGTCTCCCGTTCAAAATTTGCACCGGCAATTCTTTGCCGTTTTCCATGTAAATACGCGACGGTTTTTGGTTGGGGTTGCACCCGTATTTTAACGCAAACTCATTCATCGGTTGTGTCTCCTTACTTGTTTTTGTTAATCAAACGTTCTTCGCAGCTGCCGTCTGCCAAATCAATATACCGCACATAAAGCGAAATCTTGTTGTCGGCATCCAAATGTTCCCAAATATCGGCAGTCAGCGCATCAATATCATCAGGAATCGCCACACGCTCGGGCTCGCCTTGGAACGTCGGGATGGGATTCCCGTCGGTCACGTAGGTGTGGATAAAATGTCCCAGCCCCGCTTTGGACGGATAATCAAACGTGTACCGTGCGCAATCACTGCCCACTTCGTCCAAGCTTTTGAGAATGCTCATCTTGTACGCAAAATCACCGTCGTCAAAGGTGAGCATACCGCTAATCCGCGGGGTAAAGTTCGGCGCATCGGGTTCAAACTCGCGGGTTTTAAGTGCCGCGGTAAAGCATTTGCCGTCTTTGACAAAATCGTAAATCGTGTCGGTTTGGTCACCGTTGGTCACAATCAACTTGTTGTCAATATCGCGCAACGCCGCATAAATAATCAGCGACGGGTCTTCCACTTTGGAAGCGTCAAACGGCTCGGTAAACACCGCCCCGTCTTTGATAGTAAACACACGGTTACGGCTGTTTTCACTGCGCCCCATAATAAAATAGGCGACCGCGGCGCGTTTGCCGTTTGCACTTTTGCCAATCACAATACCGCGACCGACATACGGATTACCGTCGATGCGTTCGCCCATTGTTTTCACGTCATAGATATTCATATATCTCTCTCCTTTAACTTTGCCGCCACCAATTCGGTCGCTTTGGGCAAAATCTTCCATTCTGCTTGTTCCATCACCCGACGTTGTAATACCTCGGGCGTGTCACCTTCGAGAATCTCCACCGCTTTTTGCAAAATGATTTCGCCGCCGTCGGGAATCTCGTTGACAAAGTGCACGGTAGCACCCGTCACTTTCACACCATAATCGAGTGCCGCTTCGTGCACTTTCAGTCCGTAAAACCCTTCCCCGCAAAACGAGGGAATCAACGACGGATGCACGTTCAAAATGCGTTTGTCAAAACGGCGGGTAAACTCTTCGCTCAAAATGCACATGAACCCTGCCAGTACGATAAGGTCAATCTCATGCTTTTCAAGTTCGGCCACAATCGCCGCTTCAAACGCCGCTTTGTCGGCAAATTTCTTTTTCTCAATCACCGCGGTGGGAATCCCCGCCTCTTGCGCCCGTGTCAAGGCATACGCATCGGCTTTATTGGAAACCACCAACGAAAGTTTTCCGCTAGGTAACTCGCCGCGTTGCTGAGCCCCGATAAGCGCCGCCAAATTCGTACCGCCGCCGGAAACCAGCACGGCAATCTTTACGTCACGTTTCATACGTCACCTCAGCAAAAGACAACGCCTTCGTCACTCTTGATAATTTCGCCGATAATGTAGGCATCTTCGCCGTTTGCTTTGAGCACTTCCAAAGCTTTTTGTTCTTCGCCTTTTTTGACAACAATGCTCATACCGACACCCATGTTAAAGGTGTTGAACATGTCGCGTTCCGAGATGTTGCCCTCTTTGGCAATCAACTCGAAAATCGGCAAAATACGCAACGCCGCTTTGTTGATTTTTGCGCCGAAACCGTCGGGCAAACTTCTCGGAATATTTTCATAAAAACCGCCGCCCGTAATGTGCGAAATGGCGCGCACCGTCACTTGTTCCAGCAAAGCAAGAACGGGTTTAACGTAAATGCGGGTGGGAGTCAGCAACACTTCGCCCACGCATTTTCCGCCAAGCTCTGCCACAGGCTTAGAAATATCTTTTTCGCCCACACCGAACACCTTGCGCACCAACGAAAAACCGTTGGAATGCACACCGCTGGACGGCAAAGCAATCACCACGTCGCCCTCTTGCATCGAAGCGGGGTTTAAGATTTTCTTTTTATCCACAACACCTACCGCAAAACCGGCAAGGTCGTATTCGTCCACGGGGTAAAAACCGGGCATTTCTGCCGTTTCACCGCCGATGATGGCAGCATTACTTTGCAAACAACCTTCGGCAATACCCGAAACAATCGCAGCGATTTTCTCGGGCACATTTTTGCCGCAAGCAATGTAGTCAAGGAAGAATAACGGTTTGGCACCGCAGCAAATAATGTCATTAACACACATTGCCACACAGTCAATACCCACCGTGTCGTGCTTGTCTTGCAAAAATGCCAATTTCAGTTTGGTGCCGACACCGTCGGTACCGCTGACCAACACGGGTTTTTCCATGCCGGTCACATCGAGTTCAAACAAACCGCCGAAACCGCCGACATCCGAGCAAACCCCCGCTGTCATGGTTTTGGCAACGTGCGCTTTCATGAGTTCTACTGCGCGGTATCCTGCGGTAATATCCACACCCGCGGCTGCGTAACTTTCCGACCTTGAGTTTTTCATAATCTTATTCCTTTCCGTTCCAGCAATAGGTACATATCTTGCACGGCTCAATGCCAATCGCTTCCATCATACCTTCCAGCGTTTGGTATTCGAGCGAATCAAAATGCATTTTATCGCAAATCGCTTTGCGCAGAGCCTTTCCACGCTCGGTTGTGCCGTCGGCATACTCGTCAATGTGTTCAAAACCTTGCTCACCTTCGAGCTCAGCAATCACACTGCGTGCGAGCAATTCCATATCCGACGTATTGCGCGAAAAATTCAAATATTTACAGCCGTACATAATCGGCGGACACGCCGAGCGCATATGTACCGATTTGGCGCCACTGTTATAAAGAAACTCCACCGTTTCGCGCAACTGCGTACCACGCACGATACTGTCGTCGACAAACAACAAGTCTTTGTCTTTAATCAGTTCATTGACAGGTACTTGCTTCATTTTGGCAATCTTGTTGCGTTCTTCTTGATTGGTGGGAATAAAACTGCGCGCCCACGCGGGAGTATATTTGATAAACGGCCGCGCAAACCGATTCCCGCTTTCGTTGGCATAACCAATCGCGTGCGGTGTTCCGGAATCCGGCACACCGCTGACGTAGTCAACTTTCGGTAACGTACTGTTTTCGCGTTCGTTACGTGCCATGATTTCGCCGTTGCGCATACGCATCATTTCCACGTTCACGCCCTCGTAACACGCATTGGGGTATCCGTAATACGTCCACAAGAACGCGCAGATTTTCATATTGTCAGTGCCCTCGTACAGCACCGTCATTTCTGTGGGCGAAAGTTCCACCACTTCGCCGGCTTTGAGTTCGCAGTACGATTCAAAACCCAGCTTTTCATACGCAAACGATTCAAAGCTGACGCAAAACGCATCGTCGCGTTTGCCGATAAGCACCGGCAACCGCCCGTGCTTGTCCCGCGCCGCTACCAAATGACCGTTCTCTTTCAAAAGCAGCAACGAGACCGAACCGTCCACCAAACCGCACGCGTACCGAATACCGTCTTCGAGCGTGTTTTTCTTTTCAATCAATGCCGCCATAATTTCGGTAGAGTTGACACGGTTGCCGCTCATGCACTGAAAAATACCGGCACTGCCTTGCAAATATTCTTCCACAATTTCGCGGTCGTTGTTGATAACACCCACCAACGCAATCGCATACACCCCAAACTTGGAACGAATCAAAAGGGGCTGCGTATCGGCATCGCTGATGCAACCGATGCAAGCGTTGCCCGAAAGGCGCGCCGCAATGTTGTCAAACTTCGTACGAAACGGTGAATTTTCAATATTGTGGATTTCGCGTTGAAATCCGTTTTCGGCATCCACCGACGCCATGCCTGCGCGGTATTTCCCCAAATGAGAATGGTAATCCACCCCGAAAAACACGTCTTGCACGCAATCGGTCTTGCCGGTAATTCCTATAAAACCGCCCACGGTCTACCTCCGTTAAATCTTACACAAAAAAACAATCACGCAAAAAACAATTTGGAAAGCGTCATCGGGTCGATGTACTCGCCGTCTTTGTATACGCGCATATTGCCCGAAGCGATTTCGTCAATCAATACCACTTCGTCGTTGCCGCAGAAACCAAATTCAAATTTGATGTCATACAGCACCAAGCCTTTTTCTTTCAAATCGTCGGCGACAATCTTGGTGATTTTCTTGGTCATTTCTTTGGTGGTTTCGTATTGTTCGTCGCTCATCACGCCCAGCGCAATCAAACCGTCTTTGGTCACCAGCGGGTCACCTTTTTCGTCGTTTTTGAAGGTCATTTCCACATAAGCGTCCAAATCAGCGCCTTCTTCAATGTAATCGCTGTAACGACGCAAAAAGCTTCCCACCGCTTTGTAACGGCAAATGACTTCAAGACCTTTGCCAAACACGGTAGCGGGCAACACTTCCATGGTGGTGTTTTCAAGGTCAGCGCTGACATAGTGCGTTTTGATACCCGCTTGTTTTAATTTTTCAAAGAAGTACACCGACATACGCAAGTTCACGTCACCCACGCCGTCAATGGTCAAACCAACGGTGTTTTCACCGGGGTCAAACACGCCGTCTTTACCGGTGCAATCGTCTTTGAATTTCAGCAAATAATTGCCGTTGTCGAGTGCGAAAACGTCTTTTGTTTTTCCTGTGTAAACTTTTTTCATGATTCATAACCCCTTGTATAAAAAATTTTAATTAAATTCTTTTTCGATTTTAGCGTTCTTTTCCAGCACCGCTTCGCTGTCTGCGCGGCGTTTGGCATCCAACTTTTCTGCCAAGGCGGCATCTTCAATCGCCAACATTTGAATGCAAAGCAACGCGGCATTGGCGGCACCGTTAATGGCAACGGTTGCCACGGGAATCCCCGTCGGCATTTGCACGGTGGCATACAACGCATCCACACCGTTCAGAGCACCCGATGCAATCGGAATCCCCACCACCGGCAAGGTGGTACCGGCAGCAATCGCACCGGCAAGATGCGCCGCCATACCCGCAGCGGCAATAATCGCACCAAACCCATTTTTGCGTGCATCACGGCTAAACTGTGCCGCTTCGGCGGGTGTGCGGTGAGCCGAAAACACGTGCACCTCGTACGGTACGTCAAATTGAGCAAGCATGTCCGCTGCTTTTTTAACAACCGGTAAATCGCTGTCGCTTCCCATGATAATGGCAATCTTTTTCATACGCATCCTCTTTCCAAAAAAATAAGGGTGCACTTCTCCTAAAAAATTAGGTAAAGTGCGCCCAGACGGTCGGCTTTAAGATACCCTCTGTTCCATTGTGGTGCTCCACATTACCCGTCAGTCGCAAAGGATATTTCCACGAAGTATTGTCAATGTCTATACGATACCATATTTGACGCTTTTTGTCAATTAAAACCGCAAAGTTTTTGCGTTATTTGCTCAGCATTTTTACCACGTCTTCTTTGGGACGATACCCCACCATGGTATCGGCAATTTTGCCGTCGCGTATAAGCACCAACATCGGAATGCTGGACACTCTGAATGCCTCTGCCAGCTCCGGCTCTTCGTCCACGTTTACCTTGCCCACTTTGATTTGGCCGTCGTATTCTTCGGCAATTTCTTCCACCACGGGAGCGAGCATACGGCCCGGGCCGCACCACGTCGCCCAAAAATCAATCAACACCGGTTTGTCAGCTTGTAACACTTCTCCTTCAAAATTATCTTTGGTCAACACGACTTCTGCCATGACAAATCCTCCATTCGTCTTTGTTAAAAATAGTATACCACACTTTGCACAAAAAACAAACGGTTTTTTCTTGACACAACAAAGCACAAAGTGATAGAATGCAGGGTGAGATAAAAGGATTTTTTTGAGGAGATGGTACACATGCCAAAATCCAAAAAAGGCAAACCGTCGTTTGGTATCGTGGGGCTGGGCAGTTTTGGCTCGGCACTCGCTGTCGAACTTGCCGAACGCGGCATGGACTTGATTGTGCTGGACCGTGACGAAAACAAAATTCGCGAATTTCGCGAAATCACCGAAAACGCAATAGTCATCAAGAACTTGAACAAAAAAACGCTCGAAAGCACGGGAATCCAACATTGTGACGTTGCCGTTGTGTGCATCGGCGAACAACTGGACACTTCCGTTTTAGCCACCTTGCACTTGGTGGGACTTGGCATTCCGTTGGTACTCGCCAAAGCACAAAGCAGCGAACACGGCGAAATTTTGGAAAAAATCGGAGCCGAAGTCATCTACCCCGAACGCGACATGGCCATTCGTTTGGCAAGTCGTTTGCGCACCGCAAAAGTGGTGGATTTCATAAAGCTGAGCGAAAAGCTCAACATTTCCAAAATCCCCGCCCCCGCCTGCCTGTGGGGCAAAAGCGTGTTAGAGGTCAATCTCCGCCGCCGTTTCGGGCAAAACATCATCGCGTTGGAAAACAACGGTCAAGTGCTCGAAATGTTGCATCCCGAATACGAATTCCGTCAAGGCGACGTGTTGTTTGTTTCGGGCAATCGCGACGGCTTGCTCAAAATGACCGACTGGTTGGAACAACAATAAGGAGGCTGTTTATGCGTATTGTTATCAAAATCGGCACCTCCACCCTCACCCACGCCAACGGGTGTCTGAACGTGCGGTGCACCGAAAATTTGTGTAAAATCATCAGCGACATCAAAAACGAAGGACACGAACTGATTTTGGTCAGTTCCGGTGCCATCGGCATGGGTGTCGGCAAAATGTCGTTAAAAGAAAAACCCACCGACATGCCTACCAAACAAGCCGCGGCAGCCGTCGGTCAATGCGAACTGATGTATACGTACGACAAAATGTTTGCCGACTACAACCACACCATCGCGCAAATTCTCATCACGGGCGACGACTTCTCGCACGAAGACCGCCACCAAAATTTTGTAGGCACCGTCAATCGGTTGTTGGAATTTAAAGTGCTCCCCATCATCAACGAAAACGATTCCATCTCCACCAATGAAATCAAGGTGGGCGATAACGATACTTTGTCGGCATTGGTTGCCAAAAGTGTGTCTGCTGACTTGCTCGTCATTTTGTCGGACATCGACGGTCTGTACACCGCCGACCCACACAATGACCCGTCGGCAAAGCTCATTTCACAGGTGGACGAGCTCACCTCTGCCATCTTTGCACTGGGCGAAGGCGCGGGTTCCTCCCTTGGCACCGGCGGCATGAAAACCAAATTAGACGCCGCCAAAATCTGTGTCGACGCGGGGTGCGAAATGGTCATCATGAACGGCAAAAACCCGTCACTTCTGTACGATTTGTTTGAAGGGAAAAGCGTCGGCACACGCTTTACGGTGAAAAAATGAACGACCAACTCGCTTTATTGCAACACGCCAAACAACATACCACCCGCGCGGCACTGCTGAGCAGCCAAGAAAAAAACCGCGCTTTGGAAAAAATGGCAGACCAACTGGTGGCAGATACCCCTGCCATTCTCACCGCCAATCAAAAAGATATGGCGGCGGCAACGCATCTTTCGTCTGTTATGTCCGACCGTTTGTTGCTGACTGCCGAACGCATTGTCGGCATGGCAAACGGCATCCGCCAAATTGCCAAATTGCCCGACCCTGTCGGCAGAATTTTAGAAACGCGCGAACACCAAAACGGCATGCAAATCACCAAAACTTCCGTCCCGTTCGGTGTGGTGGCAGTCATTTTCGAAAGCCGCCCCAACGTCGCCGCAGACACCGCCGCCTTGGCACTCAAAAGCGGTAATGTGTGTGTACTGCGTGGCGGCAAAGAAAGTTATGAATCTTGCCTTGCCATCGTCACCTCGCTCAAAACCGCACTGCGCTCTGCGGGATTGCCCGACGGACTGGTCAATTTGGTCTGTGACCGTTCGCGCGAGGGCGCACACCAACTCATGACCGCCACGGGATACGTCGATTTGCTCATCCCGCGCGGCGGTGCAGGACTTATTAAAGCATGTGTGGAAAACGCCACCGTCCCGTGTATCGAAACGGGTACCGGCATTTGCCACATTTTTGTGGATGCTTCCGCCGACATCGAAAAAGCGCTGAACATTATCGAAAACGCCAAAACCAGCCGCCCCAGCG
>JAZNRV010000023.1:0-6253 GCA_045590855.1 Acutalibacteraceae bacterium
TGCCCATGATGATTACGGTGGTGCTTTCGTCCAATATGCGGCGTATGCTCAAAGATAATGTGCTGGTACGCAAATTGGTCGGTATTGAAACCTCCGGCAGTATTAACATTTTGTTCAGCGACAAAACCGGTACGCTGACCAAAGGGAAACCCGAAGTTACACAATTTGTCGATGCTATGGGGAACACTTACGTGCGCCTTGCTCAACTGCAAAAAACAAAGTTATGGGATTTTGTTCGGTTAGCCTGCCTTTACAACACCGAAAGTGAATTTTCTTACGGAAAAGTGATTGGCGGCAATGCCACCGACCGCGCATTACTAAACTACATTCACGGTTTTCAGACCTTGCACCGCCACGAAACACTCCTCGAACACCTCCCCTTTGACAGTGTAAAAAAATGGTCTGCCGCCGAAATCGAAGGAACGTTACCGATGATGAATGGCACTCCCCTTTCTCGATTGAGTTTATACAAAGGTGCCGCCGAAAAAATATTGCCTGCTTGCAGTCAATACATAGACGAGATGGGAAGTACCAAACCTTTGAACGAGTTGCCGACAGCGCTTGTTTCGGCTCGGCAAAAAATGGAACAGGATGCCATGCGCGTGTTGGTGTTGGCGATTTGCACACAACCGCTTAGTGAAAATCCATCCGATTTGATTTTACTGGGGTTGGTGGGATTGCGCGACGAACTGCGTCCCGAGGTGCGTCGCTCGGTAAAACTGGTCAAACAAGCGGGGATTCAAACCGTTATGATAACAGGTGACGGCAAACAAACCGCCGCCGCCATTGCTCGCGCCGCCGGTTTGCTGAATGATACCGATGACAAAACCTATGCCGTGTTGAGCGGAGAACAATTAGCGGGAATGAGTGACGAGAAGTTGCGTCAAAAATTGCCGTTATTGCGTGTTATCTCGCGCGCGTTGCCGACCGACAAAAGCCGTTTGATTCGTCTTTCGCAAGAAAACGGATTGGTTGTCGGTATGACAGGTGACGGTGTCAACGATGCGCCCGCTCTCAAAAAAGCCGACGTGGGATTTGCCATGGGAAGCGGTACCGAAGTCGCCAAGCAAGCGGGTGATATTGTTGTTTTGGACGACAATTTTTCTTCCGTGGTCAAGGCTATCTTGTATGGACGGACAATTTTTAAGAGTATTCGAAAATTTATTGTGTTCCAACTGACCATGAATCTTTGCGCGGTGGGGATTTCGATTATTGGTCCGTTTATCGGTGTGGAAACACCCGTTACCGTGGTGCAAATGTTGTGGATAAATATTATTATGGATACGCTGGCGGGGTTAGCCTTTGCGGGTGAACCGCCATTGCTTGAATATCTGCAAGAACCACCCAAACGACGAGATGAACCGATATTAAACCGCTATATGCTCAATCAAATTCTTTGTACGGGCGGTTTTACCGTGGCATTATGCGTTGCTTTTTTGAAAATGGACCTTTCCAAAGTGTTGTTTCGGTACAGCACAGCGCCGATATATTGGATGACGGCATTTTTTGCCTTGTTCATCTTTTGCGGTATTTTTAACAGTTTTAACGCGCGCACGTATCGGCTGAACTTGCTGGCGTATTTGCGCAAAAATCCATTGTTTATGGTGATTATGAGTGTGGTGGCGCTGGTACAAATCGGGCTTATTTACTATGGTGGTACGCTGTTTCGCACGGCAGCTCTCTCGATGCGTGAGTTGTTGCTAATTGCCGGTGTTTCCGCTTTGGTGATTCCGTTTGACTGGCTACGAAAAGTCTTACTCAGGGTATTCCACCGAAAAGGGAGTTTGTAGATTAAAAGAAAATGCGACGGCTTATACTATTTTTTGGAGAGTGATAGTATATGCCGTCGCAAAATTTATATGTTTCTCCCAAAAGGGCAAGTCTGTTATTATCAAAACATTGGAAAAGTGCTTTTGCAGTTGAGGGTTTTGTGCTGTTATGCCAAGCACTGCCGATTCTTTTGTGGATTGTTTTGGTGAACACTGTCACACCACAGCAAAGTGCCGTCGGTTGTGTGGTACTCTTGTGGGCGGATTTGCTGCTACTTTCACCTTTGAAAGCGGGAAAAGCGTTGTTTTATAGTGGCATTGTAAAGCAGCGGACAGCAGTGAATTTTTCGCGGTTATTTTACTTTTTTAAAAAAGGATACCGTCGCGCAGTTCGATGGCGGCTACGCTTGTGGCTTACACGGTACGGTTACTGGTTATTGGGATTACTGCCTTGTTCCGCTTTGCTTTTTTGGAACCGATTTTTACAAAGTTATCCCGTGCTTTCTGCTATTTCCCTTTTGTTAGCGGTTGTTTTGGGGGTTTTTGCCGTTGTGTTCACCGAAATTCGGTTGTTGCGGTATTTGGCGGCGGTATACCTGCTCCCCTACGCCTTGCCTTTTAAAGAGGTTTTTACACTGTCAAAAACTATTTTTGCCAAACAATTAAACCGCTGGGTAAATTTTTATCTTTCATACGGGTATCTTATCTTGTTCCCCCCTGTGTTTTATACCGCCCGCGCCGCTACGGTGCACACCATGATGCAAGAGTTTGCAAAACAACCCTTGCAACATTGGAAAAATCATGGTAAAATATTGAGCGAATTACATGATATCTTGGAGGAAACATGATTACCGTATCGGATTTAGGAATTAATTTTAGTGGACAAAACCTGTTCACACACGTCAATTTGTTGTTCACGCCGGGCAACTGCTACGGCGTTATCGGTGCCAACGGTGCCGGTAAATCCACCTTTTTGCGCATTTTATCGGGGGATTTGGAACCCTCTTCCGGTGAAGTGATTATCGACAAAAAGAACCGTATGTCGGTGTTAAAGCAAGACCACTACGCGTACGATGAATACACCGTGCTGGATACCATTATTTTGGGTAATCCGCGGTTGTATGAGATTATGCAACAAAAAGACGCGCTTTACGCCAAAGAAGATTTCAGTGAAGAAGACGGTGTTCTTGCCTCGGAACTGGAAGGCGAGTTTGCAGAACTCAACGGCTGGGAAGCCGAAACCGAAGCAGGACAAATTCTGCAAGGTTTGGGGCTTTCGGTGGATTTGTTGTATCAGCCCATGTCTTCTCTGCCGGATAAAGACAAGGTCAAAGTGTTATTAGCGCAAGCCTTGTTTGGCCAACCGGATATTATTTTGCTCGACGAGCCAACCAACCACTTGGACATTGCTTCCATTGCGTGGTTGGAAGACTTTTTGATGGATTATATCGGCACGGTCATTGTGGTTTCGCACGACCGTCACTTCCTCAACAACGTTTGTACCCATATCGTCGATGTAGATTATAATAAGATTAAAATTTATGTCGGTAACTACGATTTCTGGTATGAGTCCAGCCAACTCATGCAAAAAATCATGAAAGAGCAAAACAAAAAAGCGGAAGATAAAATTCGCGAGTTGCAAAACTTTATCCAACGCTTTTCCGCCAACAAATCCAAATCCAAACAAGCCACTTCCCGTAAAAAGTTGATTGAAAAATTGACGGTGGAAGAAATGCCTGCCTCGTCACGGCGGTACCCGTTTGTCGGGTTTACCATGGACCGCGAAGCGGGCAAAGAGATTTTGGCAGTGGAAGATTTGTGCCTGGCGGTGGATGGCGAAACGGTGCTCAACAAAGTTTCGTTCCGTGTCAACAAAGGCGACAAAATTGCGTTTGTCGGCGAAAACGAATTGGCAATCACTGCCTTGTTCCGCGTGTTAGCCGATGAAATCGCGGCAGATTCCGGCTCGTTCAAATGGGGCGGTACCACTTCGCAATCCTTCTTCCCCAAAGACAATTCCGCGTTCTTTGACGATTGCGATTTGAATTTGTTGCAATGGCTCAACCAATATTCCCAAGACAATACCGAAACGTATTTACGCGGATTTTTGGGGAAAATGCTGTTCTCCGGTGACGACGTACAAAAACCTGTTAAGGTGTTATCGGGTGGCGAAAAGGTGCGTTGCATGTTATCCCGCATGATGATGTTCGGCGCCAACGTGTTGGTGCTGGACCAACCCACCAACCACTTGGACTTGGAATCCATCACCGCGGTCAACGACGGGTTGATTGATTTTAAAGGCAACGTGTTGTTCTCATCTTATGACCACCAATTTATTCAAACGGTTGCCAACCGTATTATTGAATTTTTACCCGACGGCAGTATCATTGATAAAATGATGACCTACGACGAGTATTTGGAATGGAAAGCAGCAAATAAATAACAAAAACAGGGCAATCGGGTACAGTCGAATGGCTATACCCGCTTGTGTTGTTGTAAACTCTCGACACAGCATCAATATACATTCTTTTTTAATATATTTACATTTCCTAAAAAAGATGCTATAATAGGGATACCACACTTAAAACTCTATACTGTATTACTGCATTCAGAAGTGGGCATTTTATTTTGGTAAAAATGCTGACTTCAATCTTTCCATTTCTGAATGCGGGAGTTTTTTGTGTGGTAGCAAATCGAAGTCAAGCATTTTTCGGTGTGTGTGACTTCGGTTGCACACACTTTTTTATTTTTAAGGGGATATCAAAATGCGAAAATTAATCACTTTTATCGCGATCACTTTCTTATTACTAAGTTTGTCAGCGTGCTCTAATAACGATGAGCTATTGCCAAATGCTACAACCACATTACCAACAGAAGTCACCACAACCGCAACGGAAGGTACGCAAACAACACGCAAAAAAACCACTGCAAAGAAAACAACAAAAAAAGCTACACCGACCACAAAAAAGACAACTACTAAAAAAACCACCACTACGACTACAAAAGAACCTACAACTACAACCACATCCTCTTCCGCAATTTTAATTACAACCATGCCCACAAAAGAATCTACAACCTTTTCCTCTTCCTCGACTGTAATTATAACCACAACAACGCAATCATCAACAACTGACATTGATAAATTTTACATTGAACAATCTGCTTTTTGGGAGCAATACGACTTAGCACTAGAACAGTACAACGCCGAAATTGAAGAGGATATCCGATTGTATGAAGAAGAAAAAGATGAATGGTTGGACCTTTGGAGTGAATATCACACTCAACATGTCCTTGATGAAAGATTTCTTCAAGAAAGATATGCGAACATGGGGTTATTAAACTCCGGTTCTTACCAAAGTGCAATAAACAACCTTAACCAAAAGTACCGTAGCATATATACAGAGTGTACTAATAACACACAACTTTTGCAAAAAGAAATTGATAGATTAAAAAGCGAAAAAGAAAATCCAAATATAAATAAAATTTTAGCAATTATAGCTTATAACAACAATTATACAGCAGATGAAGTTCTCGATAAATACTACAACTTTATGGAATAGTTCTTTTGTTAATATGTTTTTTCAAAATTTTACGCGTCGCCGAAAATTTCGGCGACGCGTATTGTTTATTTTCCGCAGTTTTTGTCAAAGCTGGGGTTGCAGGCGTAGAAGTTTTTGCTGTTAAGACGGTCGGTGGTAAGCTGTAAGCCTTCACCAGAACAACAATGGTGAAATGCTTTTGCGACGTCTTTTATTTTATATTTTCCACTTGATTTCAATGCTTTCTTTCGAGGCGGTTATGCGCTCTATCAGGCAGTCAACCACTGTGATTTTGTCGCTAACCGACAGTTCATCCCAATGCTCAAAATATCCGCTGATTTCTCCCACATCATTTGTGCGGTTACTCTCTAATGAAACAATCTCAGCACCAAGTTCTTTCTTCTCGGCATCAAGTTCGGCAACACGGTTATTTATGTACTGCATTACCGTATCGTTTGCCGCAGAGATTTTTTCGAGCAAAGATGATATTTCTTTGTCAATCTCTTCTATGCGTGTTTTCAGTTTTACAACTTGCAGGTTACAGCCGTCCTGCTTCTTCTTTGACAGTGTCTGAAACTCCGCTAATTTTTTCTGCATTTCTTTAAATACAATGTCATCTACAACATCTGCATCCAGTGAGCCAAAATGACAACCACCGGCGTGGTATTTGTTCGTGCAGAGATAATAGCGGTTATCGGACTTAGTTTTGCACTTATAAATCTTAGCGGTTAAAGCATATCCACAGCTGGCACATTTGATTTTACCAGCAAGCCAAGTTGCTTTTGCCTTAATGGGCCGTGCAATGCTTTGGTTGTTTAAGCACTTGGAACGGCATTTTATCCACGTTGCCGAATCAACAAGCCCTTCATGAGGTGCAAGAACTAATGTGTGTCCAACTAAAGATATGGTTTTTCGTTTAAGATTATCGCCCGAATAAAGATACGC
>JAZNRV010000024.1:0-2926 GCA_045590855.1 Acutalibacteraceae bacterium
AGGTCGGGGGTTCAAGTCCGTCCACCAGCTCCATTTTTTTATAAAAATGAATATGGGAGTGTTCCCGAGTGGCCAAAGGGGGCAGACTGTAAATCTGTTGGCACCGCCTTCGGTGGTTCGAATCCACCCGCTCCCACCAAACAAAAGAGACTTGCTTAGGCAAGTCTTTTTTGTTTGGTGGAATGAAGCGTTCTCTTCGAGAACATGAAGTGCCCTTCGGGCGTGAAGACGCTTCGCTAATGAAGTGTGCTGCGGCACATTGTGGAACGCTTCGCTTTATTGATTTGCAAAGCAAATCTACTTCATACAAGACTTTAGTCTTGTGCTTCATATTTGCGAAGCAAATGCTTCATTTACAAATACTGTAAATTATGATATATTTTGTTTGAAAGTAGGTGCTTTTATGCGTAATGATAAATTATCTGTTCAATCTATGGATTTCGCAGTTTCAATTATAAATCTTGTTAAAACATTAAAAGAAAAGAGAGAAACCATTATATCCAATCAAATAGGCAGAAGCGGTACTTCTATCGGTGCCAATATCCGCGAAGCACAATATGCTCATGGTAAAGCAGATTTTATTGCTAAACTTCAATTTGCACTTAAAGAAGCAAATGAAACAGGATACTGGCTTGAGCTTTTATATAAAACAAATTATATTGATGAAATAACCTACAAAAATCTTGACTCAGCTTGCACTAGTATTCGTGTAATGCTGATTTCATCGGTAAATACTGTTAAATCCACCCTTGCGGGTGGGTGAAATATTGCTTCGCAATGTGAAATCCTCACTTCGTTCGGGTGAAATCGCTGCGGCGGTGGGTGGATTTAATTTCACATTTTGAGTTAGCAAAATATTTCACCAAAAGCGCAAGCCTTTGATTTCACCGTGAGCGCAAGCGAACGATTTCACTTGTACTTTGTTTATTTTATGCTATAATTAATGCATAGGTGGTGATGTTATGAGCAAGGCAAAAATCGTTGATTTATTAGCTTCAATATGCCTTTTGATTGGCTCTATCATTAATATTGTTGAATTATTTGTTGATGTACATATTGCAATTTCAATAATCGCTACTGTTTTAATTTTTGTTTCAATTTTTCTTTGGTTTGTTGTTCTAAAAAAAATGAAATCCAAAAAATAATATTGACATCATAATAGCTCGTAACAGCCAAACAAAAGAGACCGACCTTCTTGGTCGGTCTTTTTTGTTTCTTCGAAAAGGAAGGTGGATTCGAAAACTAAAAAGTGCCTACCGACTTCACAATTTTTACAAAAGGCCTTCCCTTTTTCGATTTTTGTAACTATAATACCAGTAATACGTTGTTTTCACCCAGAAAGGATCCGTCATGGCGAAACAAAAGAATTACAAAAAGACACTGGTCGCTTGTTATCTCGGCTTTGTTACACAAGCGATATCTGCTAATTTTGCACCGCTTTTATTTATCACCTTTATGAGCACGTATGACATTACGCTTGAAAAAATCGCAATTATCCCGTTCGTGTTCTATTTCACACAATTGCTGGTGGATCTGGCGGCAACCAAATTCGCCGACAAGATCGGGTACCGCACCTGCGTCGTCGCGTCGCAAGTGTTGTCGGCGGTGGGGCTTATGTTGATGGCGGTCTTACCGGAGGTATTCCCCGTACCGTTTATCGGCGTCCTGGTTTCGGTGGTGCTGTTCGCCATCGGCAGCGGCCTTATCGAGGTGCTGGTCAGCCCCATCGTGGAAGCGTGTCCTTTTGAAAACAAGGACGGCGTGATGAGTATTTTACACTCTTTCTTTTGCTGGGGATCAATGGGTGTCGTTTTAGGCTCTACGATCTTCTTTAGCGTATTCGGCATCGAACACTGGAAAACCCTGACCTTTATCTGGGCGCTGGTGCCGCTGTATAACACGTTCAACTTCATCAACTGTCCCATCGAAAAACTGGTTGAGGACGGGCAAGGCATGGGAGCCGGCAAGCTGCTGAAAACACCGATCTTCTGGTTGATGATCCTCCTGATGGTATGTGCCGGTGCTTCCGAAGCCACCATGACGCAATGGGCGTCTGCCTTCACCGAATCCGCCCTTAAGGTGTCGAAAACGATCGGTGATCTGGCTGGCCCGTGTTTATTTGCCATGTTTATGGGCATCGCGCGGATGCTGTACGGAAAATTCAGCCGGAAGCTGGATTTATCCAAGGTTATGCTGCTGTGCGGCATGATGTGTACCGGCTGCTATTTGCTGGCTTCTCTGTCAAGCCTGCCGGTACTCGGGCTCGCCGGTTGCGCGCTTTGCGGTCTAGCCGTTGGTATCATGTGGCCGGGGTGTATCAGTATCTCCTCGCAGAAATGTCCCAAAGGCGGTACGGCCATGTTTGCCTTTTTGGCCCTGGCCGGAGATTTTGGCGCGGCGGCCGGTCCGACCGTGGTCGGCACGCTTTCCGAAACGGCAGGCGGCAATCTGAAAGCCGGATTACTCATCGCCACCCTGTTCCCCGTCGTTTTAGTCGTTGGTTTAATCGTACTGCGAAGTTTAAAGAGGCATCAAATTACAGATGAAAAAGTTCTACCCTAAGTCGGTTTGAACTATGCAAAAAGCCTTGTCTGTCGACAAGGCTTTTTGTGTAATATACGGATTTGGTTTTTATCGCATCCGGTAGTCGACCGACAGCACCGAACCGTTATCGAAAAGATACGCGTTGGTATTCTTGCCGAATCCCATACCGAAATAGACGTGCTTTTTGTAATAGGTAAAGCTGAGAGCACGGACGGGGAAATTAAAATAGAAGACTTCGTTGAACGTTTCGCCGTCGGTGCTTTTGAGCACCGAAACACGGAAGTTGTTGGTATCATCCTCGGTCTCAAGTTGTTCGTTACACAGAACGTACAGGCTTCTCCCCTCGACGCGGGCCTCCGCCACCCCCATATTTTCCCCGCGA
>JAZNRV010000025.1:0-5339 GCA_045590855.1 Acutalibacteraceae bacterium
AACGCCAAAACCAGCCGTCCGTCGGTGTGCAATGCCGCCGAGGTTTGTTTGGTAGATGCGTCAGTTGCCCCCACCTTTTTACCGCTTCTCAAAAAACGGTTGGTGGATGACCGCCCTGACCGCCCTGTCGAACTGCGCTTGTGCGAAAAAGGTGCTTCAATCGTTGACGGTGTCAAAGCCACCGACAACGATTTTTCCACCGAATTTTTGGATTATATTTTGGCGGTCAAAGTGGTCGACGGTGTGGACGAAGCCATTGCTCACATTGCGGCTCACTCCACGCACCATAGCGAAGCCATCATCACACAAACCGGGGAAAACGCCGACCGTTTTGTTCGCTCGGTGGACAGTGCCGCCGTGTACGTCAACGCTTCCACCCGCTTTACCGACGGTGGCGAATTTGGTAACGGTGCCGAAATCGGCATCTCCACACAAAAACTTCACGCCCGCGGTCCCATGGGACTGTGCGAGCTGAACACGTACAAATATATCGTCCGTGGCAACGGACAAATACGATAGGAGAACACTATGAACTATACCGTTGGTTTTATTGGTTGCGGCAACATGGGTGGTGCACTGCTTAATGCCGTTTTACAACGCATTGATGCTAAAAACTGTTGTGTGTGCGAAACACTGCCCGAAAAAGCCGCCCCGTTTGTCAAACAAGGCGTAACGCTTTTGCCGTCAGCGGCAGACGTGGTCGCACAGTCGCAAATGGTTTTTTTGGCGGTCAAACCGCAAGTGCTCGGCGACGTCATCGGCACGTTTAGTGCCAACCTCACTCCCGAAAATGCCCCCGTGTTTGTCACCATGGCGGCAGGCACCACCCTTGCTACGTTGCAATGCTTTTTGGATGTTCCCGCCCCCATCATTCGCATCATGCCCAACCTGCCTTGCTCGGTGGGCAAAGGTGTGGTGTTGTACTGTGCAAACTCCGCTGTTTCGGCAGCACAAAAAGACCGGTTCTTATCGCTTCTCTCCCCCGCCGGCTTGCTCGATGAAATCCCCGAAGGCGACATCGATGCCGCCAGCGTGGTTTCGGGTTGTGGTCCCGCCTTTGTGTTCGCGTTTGCCGAAGCCTTGGCAAACGGTGCCGCCGCTTGCGGACTGGATAAGGAGCGCGCACTTTTGTACGCCGCCCGCACCTTGGAAGGCGCCGCAACGCTCATGGAACAAAGCGACAAAGATGCCGCTGCCCTCATCAAAGCGGTGTGCAGTCCCAAAGGCACTACCATCGAGGGTATCGAATCGCTCGAACAAAACGGTTTTGCCGACGTGGTTGCCAAAGCCGTCGATGCCTCCTACCGCCGCACGGTAGAACTGAGCAAGCGGTAATTTTCACAACAAAAGCCCGTCCTTTTCGGCTCCCTCTGACGAAGTGACGAAGCGGCGAGCTTCCCCATAGCTAAACCACCGGCACACACGGCCGGTGGTTTTTTCTATAAAGAGAAACCGAGGGGCGTAATGCACACCCCTCGGTCGTTTTTCAGTCATCGTTTTGCTTTTTTACAACGTACCCCTATCACAATTCCCGCCGCGACAAGCACTACCACCGCTGCCGCCACCGCAATCATCCACGGCTCAATCGGCGAAGCGGGTACTTTTTCCCGTGCCGCCGTCAACAAATCGTCGTAGGTGGAACCCCCGTTGCTGCTCAAATACACGCTGGTATTTATCGCGTCTTTCAGCTCATCGCCCATCTTTTTCCATTGGCGTTCGCCTTTTACAATCACGTTGCATGCATCAAGCGACTCGGTATCCAACAGCGTATCCTCATTATCAAAAGCATACGCCGCCACAAACGCATCCAGATCACTTTTAAATTGTTTGGCATCGCTCACCACTTGTGCCATCGTTTTGTCGGCTTCACGTTTTGCCAACGTGTCAAGTTCTTTTTGAGTTTCGGCAGAAAGCTCGGCAAAATCCGCTTCCAAACCCATCAACGTCTCGTGGTTTTTGTAATTGGCGGTCAGGTTGATTTGTCCGTGTTCGTCACGCAAATAGCGGTCAACAAACTGTGCGGTTTCCATACTTTCGCCTTGGTTTGCCTCGGCATCGCCTTCCCACACACGTATATAATCAATTTCCAGCGGCCAACCTTCGGCGCCGCTGATAATCAGCGGCATTAACTGCTCGTCAGCAATAGCAAATGCGCCAGTTCCGTCGCCCCCGTTAATCACCGTTGCTTCAGGATACGATTTCTTACCCTCTTCCCAACACAAAGTCATATATTCCTTGCCGTCCAAATAGCTGTGCATCACTCCGTGCTGTCGCACAAAACTCAAGGTGTGCCACTCGCTGTCACGCAAGCCAACGTATTCGGCGTTACTGTTTTTATACCACTGCACGCGCTCTCTTATCGTAGTACCCGCGTAACGCGAATCGTGCAATGTGGTACCGTAAACATCATCGCCAAAAAATTCCAAAAAGTCGGTTTCAACGTAATGGTCTTTCAAAATAGGCAAACTCAAAATTTTCCCCGGCGGCAATGACCACACTGCCGGTTTTCCATCTTCGCCGGAAATACGGTGTCCGGGGGTGCGAAAGCGCATTTCCATGTACCCGTGCGTATAGCCCCAACCCGCACCGGTGTCCGCGTCAAACGTGCACAGGGTCCAGTTAAAAAGTGTAGGCACACGCTGCAGGGAAATACCGTCAGCCGTCAACACGTAATCCGTCGGCTCGGCATCTTTGGCATTATAAGGGATGTTAGCATACCACTTGTACCCGTACGCACCGCTATATTCTTTATCTACTAAATCCAGCGTGGTAAAATCATCGCTAAAAGTAAGCTCGGTCATGCCGTATTTTTCGGCAATGGCAGGCACTTCCAAGGCTTCTTCTGCCACACGAATGTTTGCAACCAAATGTTGGCTGTCTACCCAGTTTGTGGCGTCAGGTTTAAGGTCGTTCAGCACCGCAGTCACCACGTGCTCACCCTCTACCGCTTTCCACTGGGGCATCTTGACCGCCACCGTTTCACCGGCAGAAATACCTTTGTCATACGTTTCGGTGAACACTTTTTCTTGGTTGACATACAACGAAATATTCACCGCCGTACCCTTTGCCACGTCGGCAGTGCCGCTGTTTTTTAGGTGCGCACTAAACACAACCTTTGCTCCCGGCTTTGGTTGGTTCGCACCACTCCACGTAATATCTGCCACCGTCACTTTTGCCTCACCTTCTGCCGATGCTACGAACACTAAGCAGCCAAACGACAAAAAAACTGCCAACAAAATGGAAATCGCTCGTTTCATTGGTATTCCTCCCTAACTCCATAAACATCTGGTGCTATTGTATCACATTTTTGAGCAGGAATCAAGAAATTAAAAAGCATTTTTCTCCTCGGTTTCATTAATCCCCCTTGTTTCTGCTTTTTTACAACATACCCCAATAATACCTGCCCCGCAACAACGGCTACCACAGCCGTCAACGCTAACATGCGCACTTTGATGGGCAAGGCATAACACACTTTCTTCGTTTGCCTTTAATTTCTGCGATTTCTGTTCATCGCTAAAGCTCTTTTGAACCACGCGCCTATCGCGTGATTTTCTTTTATAAGAAAAAGCACCTTCCCGCAGGAAGGTGCTTTCGCATACATACGTTATCCTTATTTGCAAGCTTTATCCAAAATGTTTTGGATATTTTTCTTGTAGGTGGTAAGCACCGTGCTGACGGGCGTGCCTTCGCAAACCTTGCTCACCATGAGCAAAGTCGGCAACGAACCCAACGAGGACGAGAACGAACCACTAGGAGATTTGAGTTTACCGCTGTCAAGTGCATCGGTAATCAATTTTTTATACTCTGCGGGTTGCGGTACCAAGGGAGTAAAGGCGTTCAGTGTGTTGTGGGTAGATTCCACCATGGCAAAGCAAATAGCCGCAAGCGGGTCAGAAGTGCCACGACCGGCCATGTAAGCTTGGTTACTAATCAAACCAAAGTTGGGAGAACCGTCGCCTTTCGGAGCGGGGACCATACCAAGGTTGGTGTGAACGCCGCCGAACACGGAGTTTTTGTTAATTTTTTCATACAACATTTTCCATTCGCCGGCAGAGCCAAGGAAGGTAGCAGTAGAACCGTTAACAAACTGGTTGTATGCCGTTTGACCGCCGGATTCCACGTCGGCAATACGGCCAGCGCCGTAGTGCATTTTTTGCAACATATCAAACGCTTTGTACAGTTGTTTGTCGCCGGTGTTTTCGGTTGCCACACCTTTTTTCATAGCCACCAAGCCGGTGTTATAGGTTTCGAAAAAGCCGCCGGCTGAGTAGCCGGGCATACTTTGCATAAAGTATTTACCGGAGTTAGCTTTCACGTATTCTTGACCCATCTCCAAGAATTTTTCCCAAGTCCATTTACCGGCCTTGTACAAATCATAGGGGTCTTCCATACGATTTTCTTTAAAAATCTTTTTGTTGTAGAACACGGCATACAAGCATTGCATATAGGCGCCGCCCAAAGCATAGGCTTCGCCATTCCAAGAGAAGTCTTGGATAACCGCTTCACTAAAGCCGCCTTCGGTACCGTTTTTCCACAAATCAGCCGTGGTGATGTAATCGGTAATCGGCATAGCGCAGTTCGCAGTAATCATCGCCGGATATTCCGCATTGTACAAGAACAAAATATCATACACTTTGCCGGAAGCTTGGTTGGCAGCAATTTTTTGGGTATAACCGTCATAACCAAGGCCATCCATTTCAATTTTGCCGTTGTATTTCCTTTCAAACTCATCGTATGCTTGTTTGGTAAAGTCGTCAAGCGAGGTGGAACCCGAAGCATGAAAGAACGTTTTGCCGCCAAAATCCACGCCTTTATCTGCACGCGTGGTTCCTTTTTTTAAGGTCACTTGACCGCCGACATAACCGGAGATGCCCGGACGAGAAATAGTGGTAAACGTTCTGGAAGCCGTCGTTCTGGTTCTCTTGGTGTTGCTAGTGGTAGTCTTTTTGCCACCGCCTTCGGTAGTGGTAGTTTTGCCGTCACCTTCGGTCGTGGTGGTGGTTGCGCCCTCTTCGGTGGTTACGGTTTCGCCGTTTTCATCGGTAACTTCCGTTTCTTCACCGTTGGTGGTTTCACCCTCGCCGGCCGTGGTGGTTTCACCGTTCGGATCGGCTTCGCCGTTGCCGTCGGTCACTTCGGCTTGTTGCGATGTTGTGGTCGTAGTGCCATCGCCGTCGGGGTTTTTGCCGCAAGCTGCCATCGGAACAAGCAAGCAAACCGCCAACAAAATGGCCAACACTTTTTTGAAGTTCATGTTGTTTTCTCCTTTCCCGTAACGGGTGTGCTTTGACGACTTTTGTCGTCGAGTTTTGTGCGCCAAAATCGGCGTCACACGTACA
>JAZNRV010000026.1:0-31467 GCA_045590855.1 Acutalibacteraceae bacterium
TTTGACGGTATGAGCATTGCTCGCGCCGTATTGGAGCATGTGGCAAATCCTCGCCACATCGGTGCCAAAACCATGTTCGCCACACATTATCACGAATTGACTGTGATGGAAAATGAACAAGAAGGTGTCAAAAACTACAACGTTGCCGTCAAAAAACATGGTGATGATATCACCTTCTTGCGGCGAATTGTCCGCGGCCCTGCTGACGAAAGCTACGGCATTGAAGTGGCGAAATTAGCAGGTGTACCGGATGATGTGGTAATTCGTGCCAAAGAAATTTTAAAAGAATTGGATACCGGCGTTCCTTTTGTCAAAAAGGAACCGTTACCCGAAACCGAAGAAGGCCAGCTCTTGCTTTTGCCGCAAGAAAGCAACGACTTGTTGCAACGCCTAAAAGATTTGGATGTCAACGTATTGACACCGATTGAAGCGATGCAAGTGTTGTATGAACTCAATAGTGAAGCTCAAAAGTATTGATATATTAGGGGAGGTGTGACTTGTGGCACGGATACAAGTATTGGACAAGCATACAGCGGAATTGATTGCCGCCGGTGAAGTGGTGGAACGTCCCGCGTCGGTCGTTAAAGAACTGGTGGAAAACGCCATTGATGCCGGTGCGGATACCATTACGGTGGAAATCCAAAACGGTGGTGTTTCGTATATCGGTATTACCGATAACGGTTGCGGTTTTGCCCGCGAAGATGTCCCCACTGCCTTTTTACGTCACGCCACCAGCAAAATCAAAACGGAACAAGACCTGAACTCCATTGAAACACTGGGTTTTCGTGGCGAGGCATTGGCATCCATTGCCGCTGTTTCGCACGTGGAACTCATCACCCGCACCGAAGAGGAACTGGCGGGTACACGGTATGTGTTAGAAGGTGGGGAAGAAGTCTCGCTTTCCGATGCGGGATGCCCCCGTGGTACGACGATTTGTGTACGAGATTTGTTTTATAACGTTCCTGCTCGCATGAAGTTTTTGAAAAAAGATGTTGGCGAAGCCAACGCCGTTGCCGGTGTGGTCGACCGCTTGGCACTGTCGCATCCCGAAATTTCGTTTCGTTTTATCCGCGAAGGACGGGAAGAGTTACTCACCCCCGGCGACGGAAAATTAGATTCGTGTATTCACGCAGTTTTGGGACGAGAATTTGCCAAATCGTTGTTGGAAGTGGACTACACGTTAGATGGTGTACGGGTGCATGGGTACAGTTGCAAACCCGAAAACAGCCGTGCCAATCGTACGATGCAGCACTTCTTTATTAACGGACGCTATGTCAAAACACGTACCGCCATGGCAGCATTGGAACAAGCGTATAAAGGGGCTATCATGTCAGGTAAGTTCCCGGCGTGTGTTTTGTGCATTGATGTGCCGCCCGAAACTGTGGATGTCAATGTTCACCCTGCCAAAATTGAAGTGCGATTTGTGAATGAAAAACCCATTTTTGATGCAGTGTATTACGGTGTGCAATCCGCATTGCTGGGCAACACGGAGAAACTTAGGGCGAATTTGCCTACTGCGCCGATTCGCTCTCCTCAACCGCAACCTGTCGCACCTGCTCGTCCTACCGCTCATCATTTTGCCAAACAAGCGGCGCAGCAAGTGACAAAGCCGATTGAACAACGCCCGGCCATGCCGCATCGTCCGTTGCCGACAAACAAAACGGTGCTTCGTGATGCCACGCCGCTTACCTTTTTTAAGCCTGACCCGATAGAAAAGAAACAACCGGAACAACCGCTTACAAAACAGGAGCCGATAACAGAAAAAGCGGTAACACTGCTTCCTGAAATCGAGCAAGAACCGGTACTGGTTATCGGTGAAGTGTTGCAGACGTATATTGTGGCACAATGGAAAGATACCGTCTATTTCATCGACAAACACGCCGCACACGAAAGATTATTGTATAACGAACTCAAAAACACCGCGCATACGGATTCGCAAATGCTGTTAGCCCCGCTTACGGTTTCTCTCAGCCGTGAAGAGTTTGGTGCATTGACTGAAGTGCAGGAAGCTTTGGAACAAGCGGGATTTGAAGTGGAAGAATTCGGCGGAAACACACTGCTTGTACGCGCCGTTCCGATGATATTAGCCGACGGCGGCATTGCCGAAAGTTTGCGGGAAATCGCGGGCGGTTTGTTGTCGGGAAAACGGGAAATCACTACCGACCGACTGGATTGGATTTATCACTCGGTGGCGTGTCGCGCCGCTGTAAAAGCCGGTAACCAAAGCACACCAAAAGAACGGCAATCCTTAGCAGAACGGGTGTTGCTGCACGATGATATTCGCACCTGTCCGCACGGCAGACCGGTATGCTTTGCATTAACCAAAAAAGAAATCGAAAAACAGTTTGGACGAATTGTATGAAACAACAAACCACCATACCGCTGATTGTCATTGCCGGTCCTACCGCTTCCGGAAAAACCGCGTTAGCAGTAGAACTTTGCCGCCACCTTGACGGCGAAGTCGTTTCTGCGGATTCCATGCAGGTGTACGAAACGTTGCAAATCGGCACCGCTCGTCCAACGTTGGACGAGCAGCAGGGTATTCCTCATCATTTGCTGGGTTTTTTGCCGGTCAGTGCTTCGTACAGCGTGGCAAAATACGCGGCCGATGCACACCGCGCGATTGCCGATGTTTATCATCGTGGCAAAATACCGGTGCTGTGTGGCGGTACAGGCTTGTATATTCAAGCGGTGACGGAAAATTTGCAATATCAAGAACAACCAGGCAACCGTGAAATACGGGAGCGTTTGCGAGCTCGTTTGGAAACAGAAGGCTCTGCCGTGTTGTTAGAACAACTGGCACAAGTGGATGCACAAACCGCAGCGCGGTTGCACCCCAATGACCACGGCCGTATTATCCGTGCTTTGGAATTGTACGAAACCACAGGCAAAACTCTCAGCGAACAAAATGCCGCTTCTCGCCGTGTGGAATCGCCGTATCGTTTGTGCGGATTTCGTTTAGAATATAATGACCGTGCCACACTATATGAGCGCATTAACCGTCGTGCTCAAATCATGTTGGATAACGGCTTGGAGCAAGAAACCGCGTGGCTGTGGCAACAACCCCATACAGACACGGTACAGCAAGCCATCGGTTACAAAGAAATTGCTCCCTATTTGGAAGGGGAGATTACACGAGAACAAGCGTTGTCGGCGTTGCAACAAGGTACACGTCGGTATGCTAAACGGCAACTTTCGTGGTTTCGGCATCAAGCATGGCTGGAACCGCTCTATATGGATACGGATACCGACCCTCTGGTTACCGCATTGACGCGGTGTCGCGATTTTTTAGGAAAGGAGAAATAAGCACGATGAGCAGTATTACAAAGCGTATTTTGGTTGTTATTGCTTCATTGATACTCTTGTTGTATGTGGGTGTTCAAGGCTACTTGATTTTTGCCGCCACACTGGAAACGGTCACTGCCGAAAATGAAACCGCATACGATACGTTCAAGACCACAGGTATAATTTATCGTGACGAAGCGGTCATTCAACAACAAACCAACGGGTATTTATTTTATACTGTGGAAAACGGCAACCGCATTTCCAAAAACGGACAAATTGCGGCGGTGTTTCCCACCGTGGACGATGCTTTAAAACAACAAGAATGGGAACTGCTGGAAGAAGAAATCAAAGCATTGCAATTTATCAATGCGCAAGGTACCAGTAATCGTGCGAATTTATCCGGTATCAATCAACAAATTAAAGAAACGTGGTTGTCTTTATCGCAAGCAACCGAAGCAGCGGCTTATGAGGGAATCAATGCCTTGCAAGTCAAATTGCTGACATTGTTAAACAAAAAGCAACTCACCATCGGTAAAGAGGAAAATTTTAATGCGCGCATTGCGGCGTTACAGCAAGAAAAACAGGAGTTAGAGGGTACATTCAAGCGTTCTACGGCTACGGTTTCTTCACCGGTTGCGGGATATTTTGTTGCCGACACCGATGGCTTTGAAGGTATGTTAAAAACCGACATGGTGGAATCGTTGACCGTCTCCGATTTGGAAACCGTGCTAAACGCCGAGCCATCGCCGCTTGGTGGAACGTGTATCGGCAAAGTGGTCGGTGATTATGAGTGGTACCTCAGTTGCATTTTACCGTTAGACCGTATTACCACACTCAAAAAAGATATGCAAATCGAAGTGGTGATGCCCTTTGTTCAAAACGAACCGTTGCCGATGCGCGTGGTAGCGGTCAACAAATCGGCAGATGACCGTGCCGCCGTGGTGCTGCAATGTATGCATATGTCCTCGGCACTGTCCACCGTGCGTCGCGAACAGATTGAAATTCGTTTCAAACGAATCGACGGTTTGCGCGTGCCGGATGAAGCCATTCAATTTAACGAACAAGATGAAGCGGGCGTTTTCATACAAGCGGGTAACAGTATTCGTTTTCGTAAAATTCATGTCATTTATCATAATGAAGAAAAAGGATATTCCGTTTGCGAAAAGAAAGACGATAAGAGCTATCTGCGTTTATACGATAAGATTGTAACACAAGGGGAGAATTTGTATGACGGAAAACTGGTCCGCTGATGCATCGCAGGTGCAAGAAAACCTCAAACACATTGAAGAACGTTTAGCAGAAGCTTGTGCCAAAGCGGACAGAAAGCGGGAAGAAGTCACCTTGATGGCGGTGACCAAAACCGTTACCCCCGAACGCATCAACGCCGCCTTGTCGGCAGGAATTACCTGCATTGGCGAAAACCGTGTGCAAGAATTTTTGGAAAAGAAAGACAAATTGCTGTTAAACGGTGTGGAAAAGCATCTGATTGGTCATTTGCAAACCAATAAGGTGCGTCGCATCGTCGGCGAAGTGGATATGATACAATCCATCGATAGTGTTCGTCTTGCCGACGCGGTTTCCAAAGCTGCGCAAAACACCCCCAAAGGGGTTGTGGATGTACTGGTAGAAGTCAACATCGGTGGTGAAGAAAGCAAATCGGGTGTTTGTCCCGAACAGTTGGAAGAACTTTTGTGGGAAATTTCCGCCTTTTCAGGAATTCGGGTGCGCGGACTCATGACAATCCCTCCGATTTTCACCGAAGAAGCAAAAAAAAGAGCAATTTTTTCACAAATGCGCAAACTGTTTATTGACATTCGGGGTAAATTTGTAGATAATGTAAGTATGGATATTCTGTCCATGGGTATGTCATCGGATTATGTGGAAGCTGTTTTGGAAGGTTCCACAATGGTGAGAATCGGTTCATCCCTTTTTGGGAAAAGAGACTATCAATAAGCAGGAGGAAAAGAAAATGGGCTTTTTAGAAAAATTGGAAGGATTATTCGGCGACCAAGAAGAAACCGCAATCGAAACGGAAAACGATTTTGTTACCCGTGCTCCGGAAACGCAAGCGGAAACAGATGCTCCTCGCAAAAATAATAAAGTGGTAAACATCCATGCCACGGCTCAATTGCAAGTGGTACTTGTCAAACCGGAACGTTTTGACGATGCCAGCGCCGTAGCCGATCACTTAAATGCCAAACGTACGGTTGTACTCAATTTGGAATCTTCCAACAAAGATGTTGCTCGCCGTATTTTGGATTTCTTGAGCGGTGTGGCATATGCCAACAACGGTCAAATCAAAAAAGTGGCAAACTGCACCTATATCATCACCCCTTACAATGTGGGCTTTATGGGTGATTTGTTAGACGAACTCGAAAACAATGGCCTTTACTTCTGATTTGTCAGAAGAAGACGCTTTGCTGCATGCAAGAATAGACGATGCTTGTCAGTTGTGTGAGTGGCGCTCGTGTCCCCGTTTTGTCGGTTTTTTGGATGAACATCGACAAGCAGTGGCACGGGCTGTCTTGCGTGAAAAAGGTGAGCAAAATGTTTGCTTTTTTGGCGGGTACGAAGGTGCAGAACGTGTTTTTTTAGGTGTTTTCCCCTCGTTTTTACCGCCGCAAACAGAGGCTTTCCCAATAGTGGCAATAGGTTTTTCCTATCGCAAGGCGGCAACACTTACGCATCGTGATTTTTTGGGCACTTTGTTATCCCTTGGTTTAAAGCGTGAAAAAATCGGCGATATTGTATGTGATGAGGGACAAACCGTTGTTTTTGTATGTGAAGAACTGGCGGATTTTGTTGCCGAATCGGTAACCAAAGTCGGTGGAGAAGGTGTCAAAGCACAGTTCCCTTTTGACGGCACGGTAAACGTACAACGTAAGTTTGAAGAATGGCAGGATACGGTGGCATCACCGCGTTTGGATGCCGTGCTCAAAGTGGCGTTGCACACGTCACGGGAGGAAGCGTCACGCAAAATTGCCGCAGGACTTGTCTCGCTTAACCACATGCCTTGCCTTTCGGTATCGCAAGAGGTGCACGAAACCGACGTGCTTTCGGTGCGCGGCGGTGGTCGCTTTGTGGTAGACAGGCTCGGTCCGCTGACCAAAAAAGGACGTTTATTTATAAACATGAAGCGCTTTATATAATTCGTAATGAGGAGGAACGGTTGTATGATGACATTGGACGAAATTCGCCACGTAGAATTCACGCGCGGCAGAGGTTATCGCGCGGAGGAAGTGGACGATTTCATTGATGAATGTGTGGAAACGCTCGAACAATACCGCAAAGATAACGAGGAAGCCAACCAAAAATTAAAATTGTTGGCCGACAAGTTGGCGGAATACCGCAACGATGAAGATAGCATTCGCGCGGCATTGCTCAATGCTCAACGCGCCGGCGATACTGCTTTACGCGAAGCAGAAGAAAAAGCCGCCCTCCTCATCGAAGAAGCACAAATGCGTGCCAAAGGGATTGAAGAAGAAGCCAAGCAACAAATTGGTGAGCAACAACAAGAACTCGACCGCGTTCGTCGCGAAGTATCGCAGTTTAAGCAACAAATGCTCACCATGTATAAAGAACATTTGGCACAAATCAATGTGTTGCCCGAAGTGGAAGAAGTGTCTTCAACCGAAGCGGCAGAAGAAGTTGTCACAGTTGCCCCCGTGGAGGAAGAAGACGTTACGGCACCTGTGCAATCGCAAGAAGAACAACAACCTCTTTCTCGCTTTGCTAATTTAAAATTCGGCGAAGATTACCGTATCGAAGACGACACCGACGACGAAGAAGAAGCCCCTCGCGGGTTTTTTAGGAAGAAAAAATAACCTTACAGGAGATATGCACATGCAACAGCAAGATTACAACCAAACCCTAAACTTGCCGCAAACCGAATTCCCCATGCGTGCCGGATTGCCGCAACGGGAACCGCAAATGTTGGCAGAATGGGAACAAAACAAACTGTACGAAAAACTCATGGAAAAGAACGCCGGAAAACCCAAGTATGTGTTGCATGACGGTCCTCCGTATGCCAACGGTAATATTCATATCGGCACGGCACTTAACAAAATCATCAAAGATATGATTGTACGTTACCGCAACATGAGCGGTTACCACTCTCCGTTTGTGCCGGGATTCGATACCCATGGTTTGCCGATTGAACTCAAAGCCCGTGCCAAAGCGGGTGTGGAAAATGCTTTGTCCATGCCGCCTGTTGAATTGCGCGGCATTTGCCGTGATTTTGCGCTCAGTTATGTGCAAGACCAAACCAACCAATTCAAACGGTTGGGCGTGTTGGGCGATTGGGAAAAACCGTATCTTACCTTAACGCCTGACTTTGTGGCGCGCCAAATCGAAATTTTTGGTGAAATGGCGACCAAAGGGTATATCTACAAAGGTTTAAAACCCGTGTATTGGTGTTCAGAATGTCAAACAGCTTTGGCGGAAGCGGAAATCGAATACGCCGAAGACCCGTGTTTTTCCGTGTACGTAAAATTCCCTGTCAAAGATGACAAAGGCGTTTTGTCGGCGGCGGGTATCGACGTTGCCAAAACCTCTTTCGTGATTTGGACGACCACTACGTGGACTTTGCCGGCAAATTTGGCTATTTGCTTGGGCCCCAACTACACGTATCAAGCCGTACAATGCGGCGACGAAATCTACATTTTAGCCGAAGCCTTGGTGGAAGAAACGTTGGCGGCCGCCGGCATTACCGAATATCAAGTGCTTAAAAACTTTACCGGCAAAGAACTTGAACTCATAACAGCCAAACATCCTTTCTTGGACCGTGAATCGCTCATTATTGTGGGTGACCACGTCACTTTGGAAAGCGGTACCGGCTGTGTTCACACTGCGCCCGGTCACGGTGTGGATGACTTTAACGTGTGCAAAAACTATCCGCAAATCGGCATAAGCGTACCGGTCGACAGCACCGGTCACATGACCGAAGAAGCGGGCGAAATCTGTGCCGGCATGACAACCGACGAAGCTAATAAAGCTATTGCCATTCACATGGACAAAACGGGTACTTTGTTGGCAATGAAAAAGATTGTTCACCAATATCCGCACTGCTGGCGTTGTAAAAAACCGGTGTTGTTCCGCGCTACTGACCAATGGTTCTGCTCAGTGGACAGTTTCAAGGAAGAAGCCGTTAAAGCCATTGGGGAAGTAAAATGGATGCCCGCTTGGGGCGAAGACCGCATCACCTCCATGGTGCGCGAACGCAGTGACTGGTGTATTTCCCGTCAGCGTTTGTGGGGTGTTCCGATTCCGATTTTCTATTGTGAAGATTGCGGCAAACCCATTATTGATGGCGATTTCATCCGTGCCGTATCGGAATTGTTCCGCAAAGAAGGTGCCGATGGTTGGTACACGCACGAAGCAGATGAAATTGTCCCGCAAGGCTCCAAGTGCCCGTATTGTGGCGGTCACCATTTCCGCAAGGAAAGTGACATCATGGACGTTTGGTTCGATTCCGGTTCCACGCATTCTGCGGTGTTGCAAGAACGTCCGGAATTGACTTGGCCTGCCGACTTGTACATGGAAGGTGCCGACCAATACCGTGGCTGGTTCCAATCCTCGTTACTTACTTCGGTTGCCTGTACCGGCAAAGCACCTTACAAAGCAGTGTTAACACACGGTTGGGTCGTTGACGGCGAAGGCAAAGCCATGCACAAATCGCTGGGTAACGCCATTGCACCGGATGAAGTTATCAAAGACTACGGCGCCGAAATTTTGCGTTTGTGGGTAGCTTCGTTGGATTATCGTGTGGATGTGCGTTTGTCCAAAGAAATCTTAAAACAACTGTCCGAATCGTATCGCAAAGTGCGTAATACCGCGCGTTACATTTTGGGTAACATTCACGACTTCAATCCCGATACCGACAGCGTATCGGATGCCGAGTTGCACGATATCGACCGCTGGGCACTGTTGCGCCTTAACCAAGTGGTAGAAAAAGTGCGCACCGCTTATGACGAGTTTGAATTCCACGACGCGTTTTATGCCATTCACCATTTCTGTGTGGTGGATTTGTCCAACTTCTACTTAGATGTGCTCAAAGACCGCTTGTATGTGGAAAAAGCCGACAGCAAAGCGCGTCGCGCGGCACAAACCACCATTTATCGCATTTTGAACACCATTACCCGTATGTTGGCGCCTATCTTGGCGTTCACTTCGGAGGAAATTTGGGGCTATATGCCGCATACCGCGGATGACGATGCCCGTTCCGTTTTGCTCAATGAAATTCCGCAACCCGACAATTCGTATGCCGATGCGGCTTTCGAAGAAAAATGGAGTCGTATTCATGCTTTGCGTGACAATGTTCAAAAAGCATTGGAAAACGCGCGTACCGCCAAAATCATCGGCGGTTCCTTGGATGCCAAAGTCACCTTGTTCTGTGATAGCGAATTGTTGCCGTTCGTTACCGAAATCAAAGACTTGCTGTCCACGGTACTGATTGTTTCGCAAGTGGAAGTTCGCGGCGAAGGTATCGGTGATTTTGTGGGCGACATGGCAGGCTTGTCGGTAACGGTGGAACACGCATCGGGCGAAAAATGCTGCCGTTGCTGGGCATACACCGATGATGTTGCCGCAGAGGGCGAACATCAAGGCTTGTGCGCTCGTTGCGCTGCCATTTTAGGGTAATAGGCTGGCGAGAGTCGAATCCTTTGCGGTTTCGCTCGCCGCCTTCACTCGCGCGGGTTTGTGCTCGTTTTTGCAAGGCGACAGCCTTGTGGCAAACTCGCACTTTCCCGCACAAAAAATTCGGCGGCAGAAACTCTGCTGACCTGCAAAAGTAAAAATTTTTGTGTGAGAGGAAGCCGAAAAACTTAAGGATACTAACGTATTTCAAGTTTTGAGGCAAACTATCACCGGAAATTTTCTTTTGCAGGCGTAAAGGGTTCGGCTCCCGCCAGCCAAAAAGAAAGTAAACGGTATGTTCCAATTTGCCGTATTAGCGATTACCGCTGTGCTGGTGGGTATAGACCAGTTCACCAAATGGTTGGCGGTACTCAGTTTAAAGGAAGCGCCGGCAATTTCGTGGATTCCCCAAGTGTTGGGTTTCTCCTACGTCGAAAACGAAGGTGCAGCTTTTGGAATTCTGCAAGGAGCTCGCTGGTTCTTTTTGGTGTTGACCGGTGTGACAATGACGGCGGTACTATTACTTCTTTTGTTTGGCAATTTCCGCCGCTATACCCTGTTTAACATCAGCGCTACGTTGATTGTGGCGGGCGGCTTCGGTAATTTTATCGACCGCCTCATCCACGGTTACGTGGTGGATTTTATCGAGTTTTTGTTTATTGATTTTCCTGTCTTTAACGTTGCTGATTGCTACATTGTCGTCGGTTCCATTTTGTTGCTTGTGTTTTTCTGTTTCATATACGATGACAAGACCGTCAAAATTGAAAAAACGGAGGGGACTCATGAATCCGGTTCAACTGATAGCATCGGCTGAAAACAGCGGTGAACGCGCGGATGTTTATGTTTCCCATGCTATGGATATAACACGCTCTGCTGCCCAACAATGGTTGGAGCAGGGGCGTGTTGTCCGTTTTGATGGGAAATGTTTGTCAAAAAGCGAACGGGTAACCGCGGGCGAGACCATTGTGGTCACTCCGCCGGAGCCTACGGCTTGCGAAGCGGTAGCACAAGATATCCCGTTAGATATTGTTTATGAAGACGACGATTTGTTGGTAGTCAACAAACCCAAAGGTATGGTGGTGCACCCTGCCGCGGGCAACGAGGATGGCACGTTGGTCAATGCTTTGCTGGCACATTGCCCCGATACGTTGTCGGGCATCAACGGTGTTATGCGTCCCGGTATTGTTCACCGTATCGATAAAGATACCAGCGGGTTACTCATGGTAGCCAAAAACGATACGGCTCACCAAGGCTTGGCGGCACAAATTGCCGAGCACAGTTTTACCCGTGTGTATGAGGCTGTCATCGTCGGACATCTCAAAGAGCAAAGCGGCACCATCAACGCGCCCATCGGCAGGCATCCTGTACATCGCAAAAAAATGGCGGTTACCGACCGCAACTCCAAACCGGCAATCACGCACTATACGGTACTGGCAGAATATGCGGGATATTCGCACGTTCGTGTTCAATTGGAAACAGGACGTACGCACCAAATTCGGGTGCACATGGCATCTCTTGGTCATCCCGTAGCGGGGGACAGCGTGTATGGCGGCAGCAAACAACCCGCCGAATTGCAAGGGCAATGCCTGCATGCCAAAACCGTAGGGTTCGTACATCCGTGTACCGGTGAATACATGGAGTTTACCTCGCCGTTGCCCGAATATTTTCAAAAGTTTTTGCAAAAACTGCAATAAATATCGCCATTCGCCCGCCGAAAACAGGAAAAAAAGAAAGTTTTTTCGAAAAAACAGAAAGATTTTAAAATTTTCCTTGACAATCGGCGGCGAGTTGGCTATAATATCTTAGCAGTCAGTTCGACTGCCCTTTTATTGGAAGATGATTCATTAGCTCAGCTGGCAGAGCACCTGACTTTTAATCAGGGTGTCCGGGGTTCGAATCCCCGATGGATCACCAAAACCGTCAAGGCAAAAAAAGCCTTGACGGTTTTTCTTTTTTTCTTGACTATTTTTGCACAAAGTGGTAAGATACATATGGTTTTTGCTGTTTTTTTACAAAAATGAAAAAATTTTCAGAAAGGTGTTATTACTATGCTCAGAATAGGTATTGTTGGTTGCGGCAACATTTTCACCATGCACGCTACCAGCGCACATCATCTTAAAAATTCGCAAATTGTCGGCGTATGCGACATCAAAAAAGACCGTGCCGACAAAGCTGCTGCAAAATATCAATGCAAGGCATATTACGATTACAAAGAAATGATTAACAAGGATTTAATCGACGTGGTGCACGTTTGCGTGCCTCATTATTTGCATCCTATCATTTCTCGCTATGCGATTGAAGCCGGCGTGAACGTACTTTGCGAAAAACCGATGAGTATCAAATACGAAGACGCGGTCGCAAACGTCAAGTTGGCGGAAGAAAAAGACGTAAAATACGGCATTATTTTCCAATGCCGCTACAACGATGCTGCCAAAATCGTCAAAGAAAAATTAAACGACGGAACACTCGGCAAAATCATTTCTGCTCGCGTGGTGCTCACGTGGTGCAAGCCCGACGAATATTACAGCTTGTCCGACTGGAAAGGCACTTGGGAAAAAGAAGGTGGCGGCGTTGTGATTGACCAAGCCATCCACTCGATCGATTTGGCAAACTGGTTTATTGACGACGAAATCGAAAGCGTTCAAGCGCAACTTTCCAACCGTGGTCACAACATCATGGAAGTGGACGACTCGGCAGAGGGCTTTGTCCGTTACAAAGGCGGTGCCACTCTTGGTTTTTGGGCCATGAACAACTACGGTGTTGACGAACCGATCGAAATCCGCTTGTACTGCGAAAACGGCAAAGTCATCATGGATTACGACCAAGCCATTATCACGCTCAACGACGGAACGGTGATGACGGCTCGTACCGAAATTGACCCTGACGTGGAATACGAAGGCGGAAAAGATTATTGGGGCTTCCAACACATTCGCGAAATTGCCGATTTTTATGACGCAGTGGAAAACGACAGAGAACCTACCATCAGCGGTAGAGAAGCCTTGAAAATCCAAAAATTAATTTGCGAAATTTACGAAAAAGGCACCAAAAATTTTCAAAAAAATCAATAATCTGCAATAATTGTGAAAAAACACTCTGCCCGCAAAGAAAATGCGAGCAGAGTGTTGCTTTTTTTTGTAAAATACGCTATACTATACATGATTAGTGCCGTGTGTTTTGGGGCATACGGGCAGGCGGGCCCTGTGCGACGGTGGGCTGTGAACCATGTCAGGCGGGGAACCGAGCAGCATTAAGCGGTTTTTTCCGTGCGCCGCAGTCAGTCTGTTTGCCCGTATGCCCGAAAAAACACGGTATTTTTAGTTGAAGGGAGCACAACAATGTACCAAGTGCTGTACCGTAAATGGCGCCCGCAAACGTTGTCCGAGGTGTATGGTCAACCGGCGGTCACCACCGCACTCAAAAATGAATTGCGTTCCAACCGTTTGGCGCATGCGTATTTGTTTACCGGTTCTCGCGGAACGGGTAAAACTTCTTGCGCCAAAATTTTGGCAAAGGCGGTAAATTGCCTGAATCCGCAAGACGGCGACCCGTGTAACGAATGCGATAACTGCCGTGGCATTGATGCGGGTACCATTTTGGACGTAACCGAAATTGACGCCGCTTCCAACAACGGTGTGGACAATATTCGCGATTTGCGCGACGAAGTGAATTTTGCTCCCGCTATTGCCAAATACCGCGTGTATATCATTGACGAAGTTCACATGCTTTCTTCCGGTGCGTTCAATGCGTTGCTCAAAACGTTGGAAGAACCGCCCGAACACGTGATTTTTATTTTGGCCACAACAGAAGTGCACAAATTACCTGCCACCATTTTGTCGCGGTGTCAACGCTTTGATTTTGGCCGCATTGCGGTGGACGATATTGCGGCGCGGTTACAGTATGTGGCAAGCCAAGAACAGTTTACGTTAGCGGATGATGCGGCGCGCTTGATTGCGCGTTTGGCAGACGGCGGTTTGCGCGATGCGCTTTCGCTTTTGGACCAATGTTTGTCGCGTTCGCACGACATTACCGTGGAAGTTGTTACCGAAGCCACCGGCATGGCGGGACGGGAATATTTATTCCGCTTGGTGGCGGCAGTTCGCGAACAAAATGCGGCAGCTGCTTTGGAACTGCTTAACACCTTGTACGAAGGCTCCAAAGATATGGAGCGTCTGTGTGTGGAATTGATTGATTGTTACCGCAACATGCTTATTTTGAAAAGTGTGAAAAAAGCGGATGATTTGGTGCCCGTTTCTGCTGCGGAAATGGAAGAATTACGCACGGAATCGGCTACCGTTTCGGCAGAAATGTTACTTCACATTATGGACGTGCTGCAACGCACCTTGGACCGTTTAAAAGGCGGCGTTTCCCGACGTGTGGAAATGGAAACGATGTTACTGCGTTTGTGCAGTCCCAAATTGGATACCACGCCCGAAGCATTGTTACGCCGTATTGAACGGTTGGAAGCGGGACAACCCGCGGTTGCCCCTGCACCTGCACCGACATCGGTGACGCAAGCGCCGGTAACGCAAGAGCCGACACCGGCGGCAAAGCCTGAGCAAAAACAAACACCTGCCCCGTCGGCGGGACCGGTTGCACCGTTTGCCGAGTGGGCAGAGGTGCTCGAATATATTGCCAAGCAAAGCCCGCCGCTTTACGGTGTGTTGATGGATTCAACCGCCATGAGCAATGGGCAAGAGTTGATTATTGTGACGGATAATGATTTGTTTGGCACACTGGTGCGGCAAGACAGCAACAAAACCGTTTTGATGAACGCCGTGCAAGCGGTGGCGGGGCATCCCATGCGTATCAAACGCGGCCGTCCTGCCAAACAAGAAAAAGCAGAACAAACCGACCCGTTGTCGGCATTTTTACGACAAAGCACGGATGCCGGTATATCCGTTGAAATGAAAGGTTGATAAATATGAAAGCACGATTACCGCAAGGATACGGTGGTGGCGGTAACATGCAAAGCATGTTACGCCAAGCACAAAAAATGCAAGAGGATATGGCAAACGCCCAAAGCGAGTTGGAACAACGCGAGTATACCGCCTCGGCGGGTGGCGGCATGGTGACTGCCACGGTCGACGGCAAACATTTGTTGCGCTCGATTGAACTCAAACCCGAGGCAGTTGACCCCGACGATACCGAAATGTTGTCGGATTTGATTGTGGCAGCCGTCAACGAAGCGGTGCGTAAAGCGCAAGCCGATTCGGAAGAAACGCTGGGCAAAATCACCGGTGGTATGCAGTTGCCGTTTTGATGATGATACGAAAGATTATTTGGTGGTTGCTGACGGTGTTCTGTCTTAGTACGATTTTTGGTTTTTCCGGTCAGTCGGCGGCAGAATCTTCACAGCTCAGCGGCTCACTTACGGAAACGTTATTATCACTGATTCCGTCGTACAACATATTAACCATTGAGGAACAAGCGGCGGTGGCAGCAGTAGCGCATGAGGTTATTCGCAGTGTGGCGCACGTTGCTACGTTTGCCGCGTTGGGTTTTTGTACGTACATGCTCACGCGCAGTTATGCGCTGCGCCGCTCTTTTTTGGTGGCGTATCCGTCGTGTGTCATTGTGGCGGTGGCAGACGAATGCTTGCAACGTGCTTTGGCATCCGGCCGAGCGTTCGAATGGTTGGATTTGCTTAAAGACTGGTCGGGCAGTTTGCTTGGTATCGGCGTTGCCGTTTTGATAGGTTTTGTGATAAAAGGGATACAGTATTCACGAAAGGAAGCGTAACCATGGCATATCGTGTTGCGGCACTTGAAAAGTTGATAGAACAGTGGGAGAGGTTGCCGGGCATTGGACACAAAACTGCTGTGCGCTTGGCATTTGCGGTGCTTTCCATGACCGAGGAAGAAGGCAACCGTTTTGTCAATGCCATTACCGAAGCGCGCTGTACGGTGCACGAATGTGAAGTTTGTTGCAATTTGACGGATAGCGAACGCTGTTCGGTGTGTAATGCTTCCAACCGTAACGAGAGTGTGATTTGTGTGGTGGAAGAACCGCAAGACGTGATGGCATTTGAGCGTACCCGCGAATACGACGGAGTGTATCACGTGTTGCATGGGACGATTTCGCCGCTTAACGGCATTGGTCCGGACCAAATTCGCATTAAACCGTTGCTGACCCGTGTGGCGAACACCGAAGTGGAAGAAGTGATTATGGCAACCAACCCCACGGTAGAAGGGGAGGCCACTGCCATGTACCTTTCCAAACTGTTAAAGCCGTTTGGAGTCAAAGTGACACGCCTCGCCTACGGTATTCCGGTGGGCGGCGATTTGGAATATGCCGACGAAGTGACGCTTAGTCGTTCGTTGGAAGGGCGCAGTGAATTATAATAAAGAGTAATCTAAACCATAGGGAGGATAAGCATGGCAGGTGAACGTGTAGCAACGAAAACCATTGCAGAAAACCGAAAAGCCTTCCATGATTATTTTGTGGAAGAATCGTTAGAAGCGGGCATTGAACTGTGCGGAACGGAAGTGAAATCGTTGCGCAAAGGCGCCGTGAATTTAAAAGATGCGTGGTGTGCTGTGGAAAACGGCGAAATGTTCATTAAAGGCATGCACGTAAGCCCCTATGAGCAAGGCAATATTTTTAATCGTGACCCGATGAGGGTGCGGAAACTGTTGATGCACCGCCGCGAAATTATGCGGTGGTATGGGTTGCTCAAACAACAACAAGGATTAACGGTCATTCCGTTATCGTTATATTTCAAAGGTTCCCGCGTAAAAGTACAAGTGGGATTATGCCGCGGTAAAAAGTTGTACGACAAACGAGAAGATGCGGCAAGACGTGAAATGAAGCGCGAAGCTGAGCGAGCATTGCGCCAAAAGAGTTGAAGGTGAAAACATGAGTTTGTTATCGGTGGTTATTCCCTCGTATAACGAGGAAAATAATTTCAGCACAGCGGTACAGCGTCTTTCCGAGACATTGACTGCTGCCCAAATTGAATATGAACTCATTTTTGTAGATGATGGTTCGCGGGACAAAACATATGCGCTGATTTGTGAGGAAGCACGGCGTAATCCGACGGTACGTGGGATTTCGTTTAGCCGTAATTTTGGTAAAGAGGCGGCAATTTTTGCCGGTTTGCGCGAAGCCAAAGGGGATGCCTGCGTGGTAACGGACTGCGATATGCAGTTCCCACCCGAAGTGATTGTGCAAATGTGGGAATTGTGGCAACAAGGTTACCAAGTGGTGGAAGGCAAAAAAAGCAGCCGCGGCAAAGAACACGTTGCGCATGGTTTGTTTGCACGGTTGTTTTATCGGCTGATTGGTAAAGCGGTCGGCATGGATATGCAATCGTCTTCCGATTTTAAGTTGTTGGACCGCCGCGTGGTGGATGTTCTTAACACGTTGCAAGAACGCGACACTTTTTTCCGCGCGCTGTCGTTTTGGGCGGGTTTTCGCACGGCTACGGTGGAATTTGAAGTGCAACCCCGCGCAAACGGGACGTCCAAATGGTCGGTTCGAAAATTGGTGCGGTATGCTATTAACAACCTGACCTCTTTTTCTACCGCGCCGCTTCGCGTGATTACGTTGTTGGGAGCTGTTTTGTTAATTGGTTCGGCAGTACTGGCACTGCAAACGTTGATACGCTTTTTTGCGGGTACGGCAGTGGAAGGGTTTACCACTGTTATTTTGCTGTTATTACTTATCGGTGGCGCCATTATGGTGAGTTTGGGGATTATTGGGCATTACATTGGTCGCATTTACGATGAAGTGAAAAAGCGTCCCCGTTACATTGTAGCGCGTCGTACAGAGGAGGAAGAAAACCGTGTTATTGACGCTTGATTTGGGGAACACCAACTTGACGGTTGGCGTATTCCGAGGACAAAAGTTGGTTTGTGAATTTCGCATTGCTACCGACCGTACGCTGACGGGCGACCAATATGCGGTGCAGTTGCTTTCGGTACTGAATTTGCATGAGATTGACGCCAAAGACGTTGACGGCGCGATTATCAGTTCGGTGGTGCCGGGGTTGGATGCTATATTGATGAAAGCAGTAAAAAAAGTGACCGGTGTGACCCCGCTGTTGGTAGGTCCCGGTGTCAAGACGGGTATGAATATTCGCATTGATAATCCGGCACAACTGGGTGCTGACTTGTTGGTTGGCGCGGTGGCATCTACGGCAAAATACGGAGTACCGTGTATTGTCTGGGATTTGGGAACGGCAACCACGGTTTCGGTGGTTGATAAAGACAGTGTTTTTCGCGGGGGCGCGATTATGCCCGGTGTGGGGACTTCGTTGGATTCGCTTGTCAGCCGTGCTTCGCTTTTGCCGCGTATTCGTTTGGAGGCACCCGCACAGGTGATTGGTACCAACACCGCCGATTCTATGAAATCGGGTTCGGTTTTTGGCACAGCGGCAATGATTGACGGTATGTCGGCGCGCATTGAGGAAGAATTAGGCACTCCCGCTACCGTTGTTATTACCGGTGGCTTGGGCGAAGAAATTGCCGCGCGTTGTCACCATACTGCCGTATATGACGGCAGGTTACTGTTAGACGGTTTACGTTTATTGTACGAAAAAAACGTACACTAATTGTTTCTTTAGGTCTAAAAATGCGTTGCATCGGAAAAGACGTTTTCCCACTATTGTCTTGATGAGCAGCAGCAAGGAGGATATTATGAAAGCAAACAAAAAAGGGTCTGCCACCCTGAGAATGGTAGAGTTGGCTATTTTAACAGCGGTTGTGTTGGTGCTGCAACTGACAGGTACCGCCATTAAACTGACGGCACTGGGGACAAGCATTAGTTTGGTGTTGATTCCGATTGTGCTGGGCGGTGTGTTGTTGGGTCCTGCCGCAGGAGCTTGGCTTGGCGGCGTGTTTGGTTGCGTCACCTACTTGATGGGTGTTTTCGGCATGGACGCTTTTACGTTCATTCTGTTTACGGACCACCCGTTGTTGACGGCACTTGTGTGCTTTGGCAAAGGCATTGCTGCCGGTTTTTGTGCCGGATGGGTATATCGTTTGTTAGGTAACAAAAACAACACCGTTGCCATGTTTGCTGCCGCGGCGGTAGCGCCGATTGTGAACACCGGTTTGTTTATTTTGGGCGCTTTGCTGATGAGCGAAACGCTTTCGGCAAACTTTGTGGCTGACGGCAGCACGGTGTTGTATTTTTTGGTGATTGTGTGCGCCGGTGTGAATTTTTTGTTGGAACTCGCACTGAATTTGATTGTGACACCGTCGATTTCCGCTGTGGTTCAGGCGGTAAAAAAACGTATGTAAGGGGTAAACCGCTATGCCGCAACAAGACATTTTTGACCGCTTGATGGCAACACGCTTGTTGCGGCGTTTGCAACCGTTGTACCAAAAACACAAAGCCGTGTTGTTATATTTGCTGTTTGGTGGGTTGACCACGGTTATCAGCATCGGCACGTTTTGGGCAGGACACAGTGTTTTGCAACTAAACGAGCACATTGCCAACGTTATTTCGTGGGTGCTGGCGGTACTGTTTGCGTTTTTGACCAATCGCGTGTGGGTGTTTTCGGCACCGACAAACGATACCAAAGCTTTTTTGGGACAACTGCTTCGGTTTTACGGCGGTCGGCTGACAACACTGGGTGTGGAAGAAGTACTGTTATTTGTGTTTATCACCTTGCTGAAAGGCAATGGCATGGTGGTAAAAGTGGGAGCACAAGTTGTGGTATTGATTCTCAATTACGTTGTCAGCAAATGGTTTGTTTTTAAGAATAAAGAATAAACCCTTTACCCTTTTACGGAAAGGGTTTTATTTTTTAAAAATCCAAAGAAAAAGTATTGACTTTACCGTACTAACGTGTTAATATGCTAAAAGAAACAACGACAAGAAGAGGGAAACCGCTATGATGATTGACCAAAACATCTTAAAATTTGAAGAAAAAGTGATATTCTCGTTGCGTGCGTTGTATGCGGGACACGGGTATCGTCAATTCAAAATGAGCAAGTTTGAAGAATATGATTTGTATTCTAAAAACAAGGATTTTTTAGTTTCGGACGGTGTGATTACTTTTAACGATACGAACGGCAAGTTATTGGCGCTCAAACCCGACGTAACGTTGTCTATTATTAAAAACAGCAAATATGCGTATGGGTCGGGTGTGGGCGAAAAATTTTATTATAATGAAAACGTTTACCGTATTTCGGAACAATCGCATTGTTATAAAGAAATTATGCAAACGGGACTGGAATGTATTGGCGATATTACCGATACCGATGTGTGGGAAGTTTGCGAATTGGCGGTAAAAAGTCTGCAAACGATTTCCGAAAACTTTGTGCTCAGCCTTTCGCACGTGGGTTTGGTAGATGCTTTGCTGGAAGAGTACGGTGTCAACCAGACACTTAAGCCCAAAGTAATGACGGCAATTAACGAAAAGAACGAAGGGGAGTTAAAGCGTTTGCTCAGCACTTCGGCGTATGAGGCGTTGCAGTGTTTGCTTACGCATTACGACACGCCCATGCAATCGCTTAAAGCCGTGACTGCCGTTGCCAACAGCCCTGCCTCTAAAACGGCGGCGGCAGAGTTTTGTGCTGTGTTTGAGACGTTGTGTGACAAAGGATATGCACAGTATTTGGCAGTGGATTTTTCCATTACGGATAACGACGGATATTACAGCGGGATTGTGTTCAAAGGGTTTATCAACGGCGTGGCATCCCGCGTGTTATCCGGCGGTCGCTACGATATGTTGATGCAGCGTATGGGACGCTCAGCGGGTGCTTTGGGTTTTGCCGTGTATTTGGATACCTTGGAACGCTTGGGTGAAACCAAGCCGCAAGACAGCATGATTAACATTGCGCTTCCCAAAGGACGTTTGGGGGAAAAAGTATACGATATGTTTGAAAAAGCGGGGTTTGATTGTCCCGCAATTAAAGAAACAAACCGCAAACTGATTTTTGAAAACAAGGAAAAGGGATTGCGCTTTTTCTGGGTAAAGCCGTCTGACGTTGCCAGTTATGTGGAACGCGGCGCGGCGGATATCGGTGTGGCGGGCAAGGATATTTTGCTCGAATACACACCGGATGTGTACGAGTTGTTGGATTTGGACATCGGCAAATGTCGTATGGCGGTGGCAGCGAAAAAAGATTTTGTTGACGATACTTCCAAAACGTTGCGCGTGGCAACCAAGTTCCCTAACATTGCCAAACGGTATTATACGGAAAACTGCCGCGATATTGATATTATCAAACTTAACGGTTCCATTGAGATTGCGCCGATTTTGGATTTGTCCGACGTGATTGTGGATATTGTCGAAACCGGAAAAACGTTGCTGGAAAACAATTTGGTACCGTTCCAAACGATTGTGCCGATTAGCGCACGATTGATTTCCAACAAAGCGTGCTACGGTTTTAAGATGCAAAAGATAGAGGCTATCAAAAATGGGTTATTGCAAGAGGTGAAAAGCGATGATTGACATATTGCGTTTTGGTGAGGTGGGCGCCGACGAAATTTTTGCGCGCACGGAGCCTACTGCTAACGTGGCGGATATTGTTACCGAGATTATTGAAACGGTCAAGCAAAAAGGCGATGCCGCTTTGCTGGAATACGGCAAAAAGTTTGACAAAGCCGACCTGACCACCTTGGAAGTAACCAAAGAGGAAATTGACGAAGCTTTTTCGCTGGTGGAACCGCGGTTTTTGGATGTGTTAAAAATCGCGGCGGCGAACATTACCTCTTTTCATCAAAAGCAGGTGCGTAACAGTTTTATTATTAACGACAACGACGGTGTTGTTACGGGACAAAAAATAACACCGATTGAAAAAGTGGGGTTGTATGTTCCGGGCGGTACGGCGGCGTATCCGTCTACCGTGTTGATGGACAGTATCCCCGCCAAAATTGCCGGATGCCGTGAAATTTGCATTACGACACCGCCGATGCAAAACGGCAAAATCAATCCCGTGATTTTAGCGGCTGCCAAAATTGCGGGTGTGGACCGCATTTTCAAAATTGGCGGTGCGGGTGCGATTGCCGCCTTGGCATACGGTACGCAAACCGTGCCGAAGGTGGACAAAATTGTGGGACCCGGTAATGCGTTTGTGGCGGGAGCCAAACGACAAGTGTTCGGCAAAGTGTCCATTGATATGATAGCCGGACCGAGGGAGATTTTGGTGATTGCCGATGCAGCATCCGACCCGCGGTTTGTGGCGGCTGATTTGCTTTCGCAAGCAGAGCATGACAAAATGGCAAGTGCTGTGTTGGTGACGGACAGCATGGATTTGGCGACGGCCGTCAGCGAAGAGATTGAACGGCAACTTGAAACACTTCCGCGCAAGGAGATTGCACGGGTGTCCATTGATACGAACGGCAAAATCATTGTGGCGGATTCGCTGGACGAAGTGTTTGCGATTGCTAACGAAATTGCACCGGAACATTTGGAACTCTGTGTGGATAATCCGTTTGATTATTTGGACAAAATCCAAAATGCAGGCAGCATTTTTATGGGACGGTATTGTCCCGAAGCGTTGGGTGACTATTTGGCAGGACCAAACCACACATTACCAACCTCGGGTACGGCGCGGTTTTCCAGTCCGCTTTCGGTCGATGATTTTGTCAAAAAATCACAATACACCTATTACACCAAAGAAGCGTTACAAAAAGTAGCAAGCGACTTAGCGTTTTTTGCCGAAAAGGAAGGCTTATCGGCACACGCAAACAGTGCTACTGTCAGATTTGAGGATGAATCGGTATGAGTCAATTTGCGAGTGCGCGGCTAAACGTTATTGAGGCGTATACCCCCGGTGAACAGCCGCGCGACAAACACTATATTAAGCTGAATACCAATGAATCACCGTTTCCGCCGTCCCCCGGTGTAGTTGCCGCTATTACGGCGGACGAGGTACGGGATTTGCGGTTATATTGTGACCCGACTTGCGGGGCGTTGCGGGGAAAACTTGCCAAACGCTACGATGTGTGTGCAAACAACGTGTTTGTCTCTAACGGTTCGGACGATATTTTGAACTTTGCGTTTATGGCGTACGGCCAAAACGGCGCGGTGTTTGCGGATATTACGTATGGGTTTTACAGTGTGTTTGCACAGTTGCATGGGGTGCAGGCAGAGATTGTGCCGCTAAACGAAGATTTTACCCTACCCGTGGAAAAGTTTTGCAGCAAGTCTAAGTTGCTGGTGATTGCCAATCCCAACGCGCCTACCGGCATGGATATTCCGCTTGCCGAGGTGGAAAAGATTGTGAAAAGCAATCCCGACAGCGTGGTGTTGATTGACGAAGCGTATGTGGATTTTGGTGGCACGTCATGCGCACACTTGACCAAAAAATATCCCAACTTATTATGTGTGGGTACGTTTTCTAAATCACGCAGTTTAGCAGGCGCGCGGCTGGGGTTTTGCATTGCGGACGAAGCGTTAATACAAGATTTGGAAAAAATCAAGTATTCTACCAATCCGTACAACGTCAACCGCTTAACACAACTTGCCGGTTTTTGGGCTTTGGAAGAGGATGCTTACTATGTGGCAAACGCCGAAAAAATCGTGGAAAATCGTGAGTTTACGGAGCGAGAACTGAAAAAGTTGGGATTTTCCGTTTTGCCTTCCAAAGCCAATTTTGTGTTTGCGAAACACGAAAAAATCAGCGGTGAAGAGTTATATGGCAAATTGAAAGATAAAGGCGTGCTGATACGCCATTTTGGTAATGAGAGAATCAAGGAATACAATCGCATTACCATTGGTAGCCGAGAGGAAATGGAAATTTTCATTCAAAAGGTAGGGGAATGTTTATGAGAACAGCAACCATTACGCGCAAAACCAAAGAAACGGATATTACCTTAACGCTGGGCCTTGATGGCAAAGGAGAGTGTAACGTTGATTCGGGATGTGGGTTTTTGGACCACATGCTGACACTGTTTGCCGGCCATGCGCGGTTTGATTTAACCCTTTGCTGTAAAGGTGATACGCAGGTGGATTTTCACCACACGGTGGAAGATATCGGCATTGCGCTGGGGGATGCCCTAAAAGAAGCGTTGAGTGATAAAAAAGGAATTACCCGCTACGGTAATTTTATGTTGCCGATGGATGAAACACTGATTTTGTCGGCAGTGGATATTTCGGCGCGTAATTATTTGTGTTATGATTTGGATATTCCCGCATTCAAGGTCGGAACGTTTGATACTGAATTGGTGGAAGAATTTTTTGTTGCTTTTGTCAATCATGCGGGTATTACGTTACATATCAAACAACTGGCGGGCAGAAATTCGCATCACATCATTGAAGGTGCTTTCAAATCGGTGGCACGTTCGCTCAAAGCCGCGGTGGCAATTGACGAAAAATTCGCCGAAGAGATTCCGTCGACCAAAGGAGTATTGTAATGATAGCCATTGTGGATTACGGCGTGGGGAATTTGTTTTCGTTGGTATCGTCTTTGAAAGCCATTGGTTACGATGCTGTGATAACGGGAGATGCCGAACAGTTACGTAATGCCGATAAAATTATTTTACCCGGTGTGGGAGCGTTTGAAGATGCTGTAGCCAAACTGCGCCGCACGGGTTTGGACACCGTTGTCATGGAAGAAGCAAACAAAGGCAAACCGTTACTTGGTATTTGCTTAGGGATGCAAATGTTGTTTGACAAAAGTTTCGAAAACGGTGAATTTGCGGGGTTGGGTTTGATTAGCGGTGAGATTGTTCCCATGCAAGGTACCATCCCCAATACCCTTAAAATTCCGCATATTGGTTGGAACGCGTTGAAGTTTACAAAGCCGTCGCCGTTGTTTTCGTATATAAAAGACGGCGATTGCGTGTATTTTGTGCATTCGTATTATGCGGTACATTGTGATAAGGCGGTTATAGCCACCACAGAGTACGGCAAAGATATAACGGCCGCCGTTGCGTACAAGAATATCTTTGGATGTCAGTTTCATCCCGAAAAAAGCGGTGCAGTGGGACTGAATATTTTAAAAGCGTTTTGTGAAATGGAGTAACTTATGAAACTGTTTCCCGCCGTTGATTTGTATGACGGCAAAGCCGTTCGGTTGTTAAAAGGCGATTATGATAAGATGACGGTGTATTCCGAAGACCCGTTATCGGTTGCCAAAGATTTTGAAAAACAAGGTGCTTCGTGTATTCATTTGGTGGATTTGGAAGGCGCGCGTGACGGAACAACACCGCACCTTGATTTGGTGCAACGCATTGCCAACGAAACTTCGCTGTTTTGTGAAATCGGCGGAGGTATTCGCACCATGGAGACTGTCAAGCGGTATTTGGATAGCGGCGTGGACCGCGTGATTTTGGGTACAGCGGCGGTGACGTCGCCCGAGTTTTTGAAGCTGGCGGTGCAAACCTATGGCGAAAAAATTGCCGTAGGTGTGGACATCAAGGATGGGTTTGTGGCTATTAAAGGTTGGACACAGTCCTCGGAACATTCTTGCTTTTCGTTTTGCGAGAAAATGCAGAACTTAGGGGTTAGCACCATTATTTGCACGGATATTTCCAAAGACGGTATGATGGCGGGTACCAACCGTGAATTATACAAAAAATTATCCGAGCGTTTTAGCGTGAACATTACCGCATCGGGCGGTGTATCGAGCTTGGACGATGTAAAAGCGCTCAAAGAAATGGGGCTATACGGCGCCATTATCGGAAAAGCGTATTATACCGGTGCTGTTTCGCTCAAAGAAGCGTTGGAGGTGGCCAGATGATAACCAAACGCATTATCCCGTGCTTGGACGTGAAAAACGGAAGAGTGGTAAAAGGGGTTAATTTTGCTCAGCTGAACGACGTATCATCACCGGTAGAACTTGGCAAGTATTACAGCGATTGTGATGCCGATGAGCTGGTGTTTTACGATATTACGGCTTCCAGCGATTCGCGACAATTATTTACCGACGTGTTGCGTGAAGTGGCACAGCATGTGTTTATTCCGCTGACAGTAGGTGGCGGTATCAACACGGTGGATGATTTTGACCGTGTTCTCAAATGCGGTGCCGATAAAGTGAGTGTCAATTCCGGTGCGCTCAAAAACCCTGACCTTGTACGGCAAGCGGCACTCAAATACGGCAATCAATGTGTGGTGCTGTCGGTGGACGTCAAACGTGTGGACGGCGAATTTCGCGTGTTTGCCAAAGGCGGCAGGGAAGATACCGGCAGAGAAGCGATTTCTTGGATTAAACAATGCGTGGCAAACGGTGCCGGAGAAGTGGTGGTCAATTCCATTGATACCGACGGCGTCAAACAAGGTTTTGATTTGGAATTGCTCAAAGAGGTTTGTGCCGCCGTAAACGTGCCGGTGATTGCTTCGGGTGGTGCGGGGTGCGCCGAGGATTTTGTGAAGCTTTTTAAAGAAATTCCGGATATTGATGCGGGGTTGGCGGCTTCGATTTTCCATTTTGGCGAGGTCAAAATCCCCGATTTAAAACAAACGTTACAACAAAACGGAATTAACGTGCGAGGTGCAAAACGATGATAACAATTTCTGATTTGAAATTTGACGAAAAAGGCTTGATTCCCGCTGTGGTGGTGGACAGCCTTTCCAAAAAAGTGTTGACCGTTGCTTATATGAACGAGGAAAGCTTGAAAGTATCGCTTGAAAAAGGTCTCACTTGTTTTTACAGCCGTTCGCGGCAAGAGTTGTGGCTCAAAGGGGAAACCAGCGGAAACTATCAACACATTGTGTCGATTACGGCGGACTGCGACCGCGATGCGTTAGTCGTAATGGTAGAAAAAGATGGCCCCGCGTGCCATACAGGAACGGATTCCTGCTTTACAGCACCGTTGTTTATCAGCGAAAGCCGCGCCGATTTTTCGATGGATGGGTTGTACGAGTTGTTGGAGGGTCGCAAAGCAGATCTCCCCGAAGGTTCTTACACCACGTATTTGTTCCAAAAGGGAATGGATAAAATCCTTAAAAAAATTGGTGAAGAAAGTACGGAAGTGATTATTGCCGCCAAGTCGGACGATAAAAAAGAGGCCATTTACGAAATTGCGGATTTGGCATACCACGTGATGGTGATGATGGTGGAAATGGGCATCACCGTGGACGATGTTCGCAAGGAACTTGCCTCCCGCCACGTGATTGACCATAAAGTCAAACAAGAAAAAATGACCTAAACTAATACCAAGGATTATCGCCTTACAGATTTAAGTTGTCCTTTGCGTGACATACTGTATCTGTGGAGGCGATTTTTTTATGAATTCATTTTGGCAAACAACACTGCCCAAATTCCCTAAACTGAAACAGAACTTGACCGTGGATGTGCTGATTATCGGTGGGGGACTTACCGGTTTGCTGTGCGCGGAATATTTGCAAAAAGCGGGACTTTCTGTGGCGGTGGCAGAAGCGAAAACGGTGGCTGAGGGAGTCAGTGGCCGCACGACCGCCAAAATCACGTCGCAACACGGTGTGATATACCACAAAATTGAGCAAAAGTACGGATTGGAAGCGGCACGGCACTATTATACCGCGCAACAAGAAGCGTTGGACGAATTTCGTCGCTTGGCTGACCGATTAGCGTTTGAGTATGAGGAATGTGATGCGTATGTCTATTCTTTGGACGACCACTTGGCATTGAGCGCGGAACGCTCGACACTTAAACGCATCGGCGGCAAAGCGGAATGGGAAAGGGCGTTGCTTGTTAATATGCCGACGGCGGGTGTTTTGAAAATACCGCATCAAGCGCACATGAATCCTTTGTTGCTGATGAGAGAGTTGTCAAAAAACGTACCGGTGTATGAACACACACGGGTGCGAAAAATAGAGTCTAATACAGCTCTGACAGATGACGGTGTGACCATTACAGCGCGCGCTATGGTTGTGGCGACGCACTTTCCGTTTCTTAACCGACACGGCGCGTATTTCCTAAAATTGTATCAGCATCGTTCCTATGTGGTGGCTTTGGAAAACGCGACGGTGCCGTCGGGGATGATGTGGGGTGACAAGCAAAACAGTATTACGCTGCGGCAATACGGCAATTATCTCTTGGTTGGTGGCGGGGGACACCGCACCGGCAAACAGGGGGAAGGCTACAAAGCCGCCGAAGCGTTTGCAGAAAAGTATTTTCCGAACGCAAAAGTAAAACACCGCTGGGCAACACAAGATTGCATGAGCTTGGACGGCATACCGTATATTGGGCGGTATGCGCCGTCGACACCGTCGATGTACGTGGCAACAGGTTTTGGCGGCTGGGGCATGACATCGGCCATGGTATCCGCTTTGCTGTTGACTGCCGAAATCACGGGGAGACCCAAACAATGGGCATCGGTTTTTAAGCCCAACCGCAATATTTGGCACCCGCAATTGGCGGTGAATGCCGTCGAATCAACGTTGGGGTTGCTTACCCCAACCGCGCCGCGTTGCCCGCATTTGGGGTGTGCGCTCAAATGGAATGCCGAAGAACACAGTTGGGATTGCGGGTGCCACGGTTCTCGCTTTGCCAAAGACGGCATGTTGCTCAACGGACCCTCGACCGGTGATTTAAAAAGTAAAAAAGACAGATGAGCAACGCTCATCTGTCTTTTTGTTAGTATGCTATACTCTGATTTTCGATAATGGTACCGCAACCCACCTTAATTGACCATGCAGGCCATTTTCCAAAAGCGGAGCACAATTGCAAAGTAACACCACTTCGCCGTTTTTGATTTCCGGCTGCCACTGGTAACGGACCAAAGATCGCTCGTCCTTTACGTCCAATATTTTATCAAGAATTTCAAATGAAACGTAATCCCCCTGATAAGTCTTTTTTAGGATGTTATCACATTCGCGATGCAATGCCTCTTCATCAATTTTCGGTGCTGACATGTCCTGCAAAATATCCAGCTTATTAACAAAAATTACACTTACCACACCGTCTTTTCGGATGCCTATTATTACATGGCGAGACGTTTCATATTCGCCGACATACCATTTGTACGATACGGTATACTCGTCACCATATAACGAAACTTCTTCGCGATACTCCGAAACCGGAATATACAATCCTGCCAATTGTCGGGCGATTTGCAAAATTGCTGCTTCGTTTTTTTCTGCACCCATAGGCGGCAACTCTCGAGTGAAAGCCGTCAGTGGTCCGTTGGCACCGTCAAAAGTATACTGTACGCCTTCCCTTTCGTAGGTTTCTTCTAATGGTGCATATTGCTTTCCTTTTTCGGTACACGTTAGTTTTTGTTTGTCAACGTCTAATAACTCCTCCGTCAATCCACAACTGACAAGGAAGTCTTTTGTTTTTGAATCGTAGTCGGAAAACTTTTTCGGTAACACGGTACCGATATCACCGATGACGGGTTTTGTTGTTGTTTGAGGTTTTTGCGTTTGGGTGGTTGTAGCACTTGTAGTCAAAGAAGTACTCGTTGTTGAGGTGGGTTGGGTGGTAGTGGTTTGCTCCGAAAAACTTGTAGAAGAAGTAGTACTCTCGGTTGATGTGTGAGTGGTTGTAACCGACGTTATTGGTTTTTCAGGCCCACACGCGGTAAGAAAAAGTAAAAGAAAAGCATAGAGTAAACTCATCATCGTTCGTGTCATTTTCTTTCTCATTTTCATTCTCCTTTCTGTTACAGGGAACAAAAAAGCACAAATCATCCCTGTTGGCAGATGATTTGTGCGCTTTATGTAATCTATAAACATGGCGCACAAATCGTTGGATGTACGTCACTTCTTACACATTCACTATATCAAATCGGCAAGGAAAAGTCAACCAAAATTTTCCAAAAAAAGAAAAACCACCGATTACTCGGTGGTTATCAGCAAAAAATTTATTTTTCGTCTTGTTCGGCGATTTTACGGCCCATAAGAACGCCCATGACCGAAGCCATCATGAGTCCGCGAGTCCAGCCGCTGGAATCACCCAAGCAGTGCAACCCTTTGACGTTGGTGTTAAGGTCGGTATCCATACGCACGCGGTTGCTGTAAAATTTGAGTTCGGGGGAGTAAAGCAAGGTTTCGTACGAAGCAAAGCCCGGTACTACGTGGTCGACCGCTTGAATGAAGTTGATGATGTTAATCATCGCGCGGTACGGCATGGCGGCGGTAATGTCACCTGCTACCGCATCCGGCAATGTGGGTTTTAGGTTGGATTGCGAGAGTTCTTTTTGCCAGGTGCGTTTGCCGTCCAAAATATCACCAAAGCGTTGCACCAAAATTTGACCCGCACCCAGCATGTTGGTGAGTTCGCCCACTTTTTGCGCATACTCAATCGGTTGGTTGAACGGTTGGTTAAAGTTGTGGGAACACAAAATAGCCAAGTTGGTGTTGTTGGATTTGAGTTCCTTATACGAGTGGCCGTTGACTACCGCTAAGTCATTATCGTAATTTTCTTGGCTGACAAAGCCGCCGGGGTTTTGGCAGAAAGTGCGCACCTTATTTTTGAACGGACGGGGATAACCGATGAGTTTGGATTCGTATAACGTTTTGTTGACTTTTTCCATCACTTCGTTGCGCACTTCTACGCGCACGCCGATATCGACGGTGCCGGGTTGGTGAGCAATGTTGTGCTCGGCACAAATTTTTTCCAACCAGTCAGCGCCGCGACGACCGGTGGCAATGACCGTTTTTTTGGCGCGAATTTCGAGTTCTTGTTTGCCGTTGGTGATGCAAACGCCCAAGCAGTTTTCACCGTCTAACAACAAATTGGAACATTCATAACCAAACAACATTTCAACGCCGTTTTGTTGCAGATATTGTTCGATGGAATGATAAATTCCTTGTGCTTTTTCGGTGCCCATGTGACGAATGGGGCAATCCACCAATTTGAGCCCGGCTTGAATGGCACGTTTGCGGATTTCTTTGACTTCTTCGGTGTTGCCAAGCCCCTCCACGTGGGTGTCAGCACCGAATTCCAAATAAATGCCGTCGGCATAATCAATCAATTCTTGCGCCAAATTTTCGCCGATGAGCGAGGGAAAATCGCCGCCGACTTCGTAACTTAACGACAATTTACCGTCGGAAAAAGCACCCGCGCCCGAAAAACCGGTGGTAATATGGCAATACGGTTTGCAGTTGACGCATTTGCCGATTTTGCTTTTGGGACAACGACGGTTCTCGATAGCTTGTCCTTTTTCTACAATCAAGATCTCCTTGCGGCAACCTTTGCGAATGAGTTCCAACGCGGTAAAAATCCCCGCAGGACCGGCGCCGACAATGACAACATCTTTTTTCATAAACAAACCTCCTGATAAAGGAATGAGGCATTACCAACAATATAGTATAACAGTTAAAGAGAAAGATGTCAAACCGGTTTTTTGTATGTTGCTCTTGCGCAATGCGAAAAGATTATGGTATACTGTATTTGTGATACTATAATTAGGCTGGCGAGAGTCGAACCCTTTGCGGTTTCGCCCGCCGCCTTTACCCGCGCGGGTTTGTGTTCGTTTTCGCAAGGCGACAGCCTTGCGGCAAACTCACACTTCCCCGCACAAAAAATTCGGCGGCAGAAACTCTGCTGACCTGCAAAAGTGAAAATTTTTGTGTGAGAGGAAGCCGAAAAACGAAGGAATACTAACGTATTTCAAGTTTTGAGGCAAACTATCACCGGAAATTTTTTTGCAGGCGTAAAGAGTTCGGCTCCCGCCAGCCTAACATTCGGGCGGGAAAAATTTTATCCCGCCCGAACAATCGGT
>JAZNRV010000027.1:0-11376 GCA_045590855.1 Acutalibacteraceae bacterium
GTTTGTTTTTCCCGTATAAGTGCCGTTGCTGTTTTGGGAAAGGTTGGTGAACACCTGCTTGTTTGTGTTTACGGTCAACGTAAAATCGGTATCCTCTGTTAAAAGCGTTTTGGCGTAGGCTTGGTAGTCAGAAGAGAAGACGTTGCGGTATCCTGCGATGGGATAATAGGCAAAATAACCCGGCAAAAACACGCCCTGCGTATTACTGTAAAAACGGGTGTTATAACCTGAATAGGTAAAATGGAGCGTGGTTAACGGCTGACCTGAAGAATAGACCTCCACACGGTCATTTTCTTGTTTGAAGGATACAAATGTACCGTTTTGGTCGGTTATGTTTTTTATTTTAAAATTGTGGTAGAGAGTAAACGGATAGGCTTTGAGGTTGGGGTTGTCAATCTTCAATTTGGCTTCGGCGTACAGCTTGCTTTTTATTGTCAGTTGCAAATCGTATTGAAGGACTTCAAATTCGGCTGCCTGTTCCTTGGGGTATTCGCCGTCGTAGAGGGCGCGATAATAGGCTTTGTCGGAATACAGAGTTCCATTAACGCGGGTGCTCATATCCACTTTGGAAACGGGAGCAAAAACCACGAGAAAATTAGCAACGCAGGCAACAGCACAGCCCAGCGAAGTTATGCGCATTATCTGATTGACCGGTTTGGATAACTTCCATAAAACAAGGGCAACCGCAGCCAACAACCAGAAAAAGATGGTTGCCAATTTATACGGAAGTAAAGAAATGCCGAAGGAATAAAGGGAAGCAAAGTCAAGATTGAGCGGATATATGTTAAAAATATCAAAACAGGGTGCAATATCGACCTTGGATAAGGTGGTGCTCGAAACCAAATGAGAAATCATACCGGAGAGGGGGCTGCTTAACAACAAAAAAACAATCATAATTAAATAACCGGGCAATCGTTTGAAAGTAAAGGAAAGGCCAAGCCCCATTAAAGAACCGGTGAACGGAACAGCAAACAGGTAGACAAAAATGCTGTAAAGCATGTGTAAGACGTAATCTCCGTTGCGGATGTCTGTGTGTGGATAGACAAGATTACACAGCACGGAGCAGACGGTGACAACTAAGATGAGCAGTGCCACAACTGCTATTTGTCCGAGGAGAAGCTTGAAACGACCGCCCTTAACGGAAGTTAGACACTCTTCTATGTTGGAGGATTTTGTTTTTGAAAAAAACTCATACGAAAAAAACATGAAAAAGGCTGTGCAGAGGATGGACATACCTACAGTTTCGGAAAGAAAGTCAAAAGCCGTCTGATTATAAGAAGACAAGCTTTGAAAAAAGCGGATAAAATTGAGAAGGATACCCCCCAGAAACAAAACGTAAGAAATGAGCAAAAAGTTATTCTTATAAAACAGTTTGGCGGATAAAGAAAATGTTTTCACAAAAAGTTCCTCCTATAATGGAGAAAGTCCCCTCGTTTACGAGGGGACTTTCTTGCTTTTTACGCGGTAACAATTATACTACCGTATGCAGAACAACCCGTATGCCGAGCGTTATACGTATTTATTTGAAGAATCCACGTCACGGGGGCAGCCTTTCGGCTAGAGAGAACATACTGTTGAAGCCTATCGTTAGGGTGCAGTGTGGCAGCGCATTTATCTTTTTTCCACCTGGTACCAGAATAATATTTCAAGTCAAAATACACCTCACGCTCTGAAGAGGCATTGTTAAAAGCTTCTACCAAAGCGATTTCTTCGCCCATTTCCTCACCGGACCATACGGATGTTTGGTTTGTATTTAAGGTGGCACTTGCAGCGTTTACAGGAATAATCATATAGGAAAAAACCAAAACGGAAGCCAGAGCACCACATAAAAACTTTTTAACTTTCATTATAAAACCGTCCTTTCTTTTCACATACTGTTGCTTAACGAACATAACCCATTGGTATCACGCGCCTTTCAAAAGTCAATCATAACTTTTTCAACTAAAATATACCATAATTGGTTGCCAAAGTCAACACTTGGATGGGAGGAAAAACACTGATTAAACAAAAGTTTTCAACGTTTTAGTGATTTTTTATGCAAAATTGTTGACAACCATAATACCTCGTGATACGATGTATTATGTGAGAGGAGGTATTATATGGATATTCAGTTAAAGCGTGGGCTGTTAGACGTTTGCGTGTTGGCGGCTATCAAGAATGAAGATTCGTATGGGTACAAGATAATTAAAGATATGAAGCCGTATATGGAGCTTTCGGAATCGACGTTATATACCATCCTGAAACGGTTGGAAACAGCGCACTTGTTGACGGTGCGCACGGTAGAACACGACGGGAGGTTGCGGAAATATTATCACATTACCGAGGCGGGGCTTTTGCGCATTGAGGAGTTTAAATGTGAATGGAAGGAAATGTTATCTATTTATCGATTTGTGACGAAAGGGGATGGGGACAATGAATAAGCAAGATTTTTTGGCGCAGTTGCGGGAAGGATTGTCCGCATTGCCGCAAAAAGACGCCGAAGAACAGTTGACGTTTTACAGCGAAATGATTGACGACAGAATGGAAGAAGGACTCCCCGAAAGCGAGGCGGTGGCGGCAGCAGGCGCGGTGGAGGAAATTGCCAAGCAAGCGGCTGCTGAATTCCCTGTTGTGAATACCGAAAAGAAAGCAAAACGGAAGTTGACGGCGTGGGAAATTGTGTTGTTGGTGCTGGGAGCACCGCTTTGGCTTTCGTTAGGTGTGGCAGCGTTTGCGGTTTTGCTCTCGCTTTACGTTTCGGTTTGGGCGGTGATTGTTTCGTTGTGGGCGGTTTTTGCTTCGCTGATTGGCAGCGCTTTGGGCGCAGTGGTTAGCGGTGCGGTTTTGGCTGTCACCGCGAACGCCGCTTCGGGACTGTTGATGGTTGCTGTGGGAAGTGTGTGCGCAGGACTTGGCATTTTTATGTTTTTTGTTTGCAAGGCGGCAACAAAAGGAGTTTTACTTCTCACCAAAAAATTGATGAAAAAGGAGGGCGCAGTATGAGTAAGGTAACCAAAGCATGGCTCATTACAGCGGCTATCCTTGTGGTGGCGGGACTTTTTCTGTTTGTGCTGGTAATTTGGGGATATGCAGGAGATTTTACTAAAATGTTGGTTAAGTACGAAACAAACGAGCATACAATTACGGAAAATTATAAAAACATAACGATTGTGACGGATACGGCAGACATAGTGTTTGTGCCGTCTGAAAACGAGACACATTCGGTGGTTTGTTATGAGCCGAAAAAGGCGAAACACTCGGTTTTTGTAAACGACGGAACGTTAGTTATTGAACTTATTGATACGCGGAAGTGGTATGAGTATTTGGAGATAAATTTCCGTACTCCGAAAATCACTGTGTCGGTTCCGCGGGGCGAATACGGTGCGCTTTTGGTGAAATCCAACACGGGGGATATTGACATACCAAACGGATTCCAATTTGAAACGGCGGATATTGCGCAAAGTACCGGTGATGTGGAGTGTGATGCCGCTGTTTTGGGCGCGTTGAACATTAAAACCAGCACCGGTGACATTGAGGTGGAGAATGTGACCGTCGGTGCGCTTGAACTTTCGGTTTCGACGGGAGAAATTACGGTGGACAACGTTTTTTGTGCGGGAGATGTGAAGATGAGCGTTTCTACCGGGGAAACCGATTTGGAAAACGTGAAATGCAAGAATCTTATCTCAAACGGTGACACGGGAAAGATAGTTTTGAGCGACGTGATTGTCACAGAAAAACTTTTGATTAACCGAAACACGGGTGACGTGACGTTTGACGGCGCGGATGCGGCGGAAATGTTTGTAAAAACCTCGACGGGACACGTGAAGGGGACATTGCTTTCACAAAAAGTGTTTATTGCGCAAACGGATACCGGCAGAGTGGACGTTCCCAAAACGATAAGCGGCGGGAAATGTGAGATAGTTACCGATACCGGCGATATTAAATTATCCATAAAACAATAGATTTGCAAACAAAAACACCGAAGAAATTCGGTGTTTTTGTTTTGAAAAGCGCATATAATAATGCTGAATTTGTAAACAGGAGTGGAACTATGCGCGCGAGTGGAGTGTTATTGCCGATTTTTTCGTTGCCGTCACCGTATGGGATTGGGACGCTGGGCAAAGAGGCATTTTTGTTTGTGGATTTTTTAAAAAAAGCGGGGCAACGGTATTGGCAGATTTTGCCGCTGAATCCGACAAACTACGGAGATTCGCCGTATCAGTCGTTTTCGTCGGCGGCGGGGAACCCGTATTTTATTGATTTGGACACGTTGTGCGAAGAGGGGTTACTGAACAAAAAAGAGTTTGCCAACGTGGATTTTGGTAGTGGGGAAGCGGTGGAGTATGACAAGTTATATCGCCATCGTTTAGCGGTACTGAGAGTGGCGTATGCGCGGTTTGACAAAAGCGATGGCGCATACAGTCATTTTTGCCACGAAGAGACCGAGTGGTTAGACGAATACGTGTTGTTTATGGCGCTTAAAGAAAAAAACGGCGGGAAAAGTTGGCGCGAGTGGGCAAAGAAGCTGAAATTCCGTGAGCCAAATGCCTTGGCCGAGGCGCGGCTTACACTAGCGGACACGATGGATTTTTACCGTTTTTTGCAGTTTATGTTTTATCGGCAATGGGGTAAACTGAAAGAGTATGCCAACAAACAAGGAATCGAGATTATCGGGGATATGCCGATTTACGTGGCGGATGACAGTGTGGACGTGTGGGCGAACACGGCGCAATTTGATTTGGACGACGAGTTACAACCACGCGTGGTGGCGGGATGCCCGCCGGATGCGTTTTGTGAAGAGGGGCAGTTGTGGGGGATGCCTGTCTACCATTGGCAGTACATGCAACAGCAAGCGCAGCCATATCATTGGTGGCGGCAACGCATGAAACGCGCGCTGAGAGTGTATGACGTGGTGCGTATTGACCATTTTCGTGGGTTGGAGTCGTTTTACTGTATCCCCTACGGAGCAAAAACCGCCAAAAGCGGTGTATGGCGCAAAGGACCGGGAATGGAGTTGATTCGCGCGCTGAAAAGTGATTACGGCGGGGAATTACCAATTATTGCTGAAGATTTAGGGTTTTCCACACAAGCGGTGATAGATTTGCTCGATGAATCGGGGTTTCCGGGGATGAAGGTGTTGCAATTTGCTTTTAACCCGCACGAAGAAAGCGAATATTTGCCGCACAATCATCCGAAAAATTGCGTGGTCTATACCGGCACACACGACAACGATACCGTACTGGGGTGGACAACGACCGCCACCGCCGAGGAGTTAGCGTATGCGAGGCAGTATTTGAACGTAAAAAGCACTGCTGCGTTGCCGTGGGCAATGATACGCGCGGCAATGATGTCGGTTGCCGACACCGCCATTGTAACGATGGCGGATTGTTTGGGATTGGGTAGTGACGCGCGCATCAACACACCTTCTACGTTGGGGAACAACTGGAAATGGCGCATGAGCGAGGGGGCTATGAGCGACGAGTTGGCGAAAAAGTTACAAAAGGTTACCGGGGTTTATTGTCGGTTGGCAAACTGAAAACGCGCCCCACACCGTGGGGCGCGTTTGGTGAGAAAAAGGATTATACTTTTTTGGGGTTTAGATGTTTGGAAAGGAATTCGAGCAGTGCAAACAAGAGGGCACCGACAAGAGCAGTGATGCCGACCGTGCCCCATTTGACGTTTTTGAGACCAAGCAAGAAAAACGTGCCGGATTCCCATTGCAAGTGCGGGAAGATTTGGCACACCATTAAAACGGTGGCGGCAAGCAGCACGGTTTTGGCAATGACCGAAAGGACAATGGCGGTGCGAGAAGTGTTGCTGTTCGACAAAGCAAGGCGATGAATGTGTCCGTCTGAAAGCGAAAGCAAGCGCGACAGGTACACGCTGCCCAGCACCAAGATGAGGATTTCGGGTATCATGTAGCACGCGTTATATGAAAGGGAGTACAGTAGTGCTTCGGCGGTGGGAACGGACAAGCCTGCCCACACGGTACATCCCGAAACGACGTGGCACAGATAGCGCAAAATGCCGGTGGCAACAGCGGCGAGCGACAGCGCGGTGCCTTGCGACAAGCGAAAACGGCGGAACACACCGCCAAGCCCCAGTACCACAAACGCGAGAAGGTAATCGAACAACAAAATCATAACAAAAGCGAGTGCGGAAGTGGCGTAGGAGAAATTGTCCAAGCCGAGCAGCAGTTGGATGATGCCGTAGGTGAACGCGGCAAACAAGCCCCAGCGGGTGCCGTGTCGGTATGCGACCACCAACAGAGGCAACATGCTGAACGCGGTGACACTGCCGCCGTAGGGCATGTCGATGATTTTGATAACGCTGAGCACAGCGGCAAAGCCAAGCAGAATGGCGGTTTCGGTTAAGCGGTAAACGGATTCTTTGCGGGTCATGATAAACACTCCTAACAATAAAAATACGCCCCTCTCGAACAAAAACCGAGAGGGGCGTTGCAAAACAGCAAAACCCGCGGAAATTCCGCTGAATCAAACATCCCTCCGTCGGCATTATCCGAATCAGGTGAAAGGGTTAAAAGCAAACGCTTTCTCTCAGCCGAGTAATCTCAGCACCCCTTGTTTAACGTGCCTATACTATATCACTTCTAAAATTTTTTGTCAAGCCAATTTTTGGGCGATGGCATCCAAAAATTCCAGCGAGCCGACTTTGGTTTTGTTTTCCAGTGTGGACAGCGTGTACAAGTCGCCGGTCATGACGCCGCCTTCGATGGTGTCGATGGTGGCTTTTTCCAATTTGTCGGCAAAGGCGACCAAATCGGGCAAATTATCCAGTTCGCCGCGTTTGCGCAAAGCACCCGACCAAGCAAAGATGGTGGCAACCGAGTTGGTGGAAGTGGCTTCGCCTTTGAGGTGTTTGTAGTAGTGGCGGGTGACGGTGCCGTGAGCGGCTTCGTATTCGTATTTGCCGTCGGGAGAAACGAGCACGCTGGTCATCATGGCAAGCGAGCCGAAAGCGGTAGCGACCATATCGCTCATGACGTCGCCATCGTAGTTTTTGCACGCCCAAATGAAACCGCCTTCCGAGCGAACAACGCGGGCAACCGCATCGTCAATCAACGTGTAGAAATATTCGATGCCGGCGGCTTCAAACGCTTCCTTGTACTGCGTTTCGTACAGTTCGGCAAAAATATCTTTGAAACGGTGGTCATAGGTTTTGGAAATGGTATCTTTGGTAGAGAACCACAAATCTTGTTTGACGGACAACGCGTATTGGAAGCAAGCGTGTGCAAACGAAGTGATGGAAGCATCGGTATTGTGCATACCCATTACCACACCGGCACCTTTGAAATTATGGATATCTTTTTTCTCTACACTGCCGTCGGCATACGTGACACACAGTTCGGCTTTGGCGGCATCTTTGACGTACAGTTCCGAGTTTTTGTAAACATCGCCGTAGGCGTGACGTGCCAAGGTGATGGGCTTTTTCCACGTGGAAACAACGGGGCGGATTCCGTTGACAACAACCGGTGCGCGGAACACGGTGCCGTCGAGTACAGCGCGGATGGTGCCGTTGGGGCTTTTCCACATTTCTTTGAGTTTGTATTCTTCCACGCGTTGGGCGTTGGGGGTGATGGTGGCGCATTTCACACCAACACCATATTTTTTGATGGCTTCGGCGGCGGCGGTGGTGACCGCGTCGTCCGTTTCGTTACGATAAGGGAGACCCAAATCGTAATATTCGCATTTTAAATCCACGAAGGGTAACAACAATTTTTCTTTGATGGCTTGCCACAAAATGCGGGTCATTTCGTCGCCGTCCATTTCCACCAACGGGGTGGTCATTTTGATTTTTTCCATACGTTTGACCTCTTTTTTTACAGAATGGTTTCATTATATACGATTTTGCTGCCCACGGCAACCTTTTTTTTGAAATTTCTGTTTTTCTTGCGCAAACGGCGACGATGTGGTACAATGGCAAAAAACGGAAAACGGAAAGGCGCGACGGTATGGATTCGATGCAACCGAACTTGGTGGGAGAATCGCCTTGGTTACAAGAACATAAGAAAATTAAAAAAGACGGGAACTTCACGGGCGGGTTGCTGGTGTTGCTTTTGTGCGCGCAAACGGTGGTTTCGGCAGGGGTTTTGATTGCTGCATTTTTTAACGGGTGGGACCTTGCTGCTGACAACTACGGATTGGGTAACACGCAGTTTGTGTTGCTGAACATGCTGATTTACGTGTTGTTTTTGGTGGTGCCGACAGCGATTGTTGCGTTGTTTTCACGTCGTCGGGTATATGCTTTTCCTGCCAAAAAAGTGAAAGGCGGATTGCTTGCGGTTTGTGTTTTGGGCGGAATGGCATTAGCTATTTTGTCCAACGTGGTGACGGGATGGTTGATGGAGTTGATGGAGTCGGTAGGTATTCCGTTGCCCGAGTTTCCCGAAACTGTGGAGAAAACCGCAGTGAGTTTGGTACTGAACATTATTTCCACCGCGGTGTTGCCCGCGTTTGTGGAAGAATGGATTTTCCGCGGGTTTGTGTTTGGTTCGTTACGGGCACACGGTGACGGTGTCGCCATTGTTTTGTCAGCGGCGTTGTTTGGGTTATTCCACGGCAATTTGGTGCAAATTCCGTTTGCGTTTTTGCTGGGGTTGGTATTGGCATATTTGGTGGTACTGACCGACAGCATTTGGCCGTCGGTTTTGTTGCACGGTGTGAACAATTTGATGTCGGTGTTGCTGTCGTTTGTGGGGTTATATTTGCCGACCGAAACGGCTAATACGGTAACATCGGTGGTGTTTTTGACGGTCGCGGCTTTTGGTGTGGCGGCATTGATGCCGGCACTTTTACATCACAAGCAGGTGATAAAACCGATAGGAAACGGTGTTTCGCTGTTTACTACCAAAGAGCGTGTCGGAAAATTGCTGACAGCGCCGCTGATGATTGTGGCGGTGGTTGGCATGGTGCTGTTGACGGGGGTGTCATCGTGATGACCGACAAAGAGTTTATGGAGCAAGCCTTAGACTTGGCAAAAGAGGCGGCTGACGAAGGCGAAGTGCCGGTGGGGGCTGTGGTGGTCAAAGACGGCGCGGTGATTGCCACGGGTCGCAACCGCCGCGAGGGCGCGCGCAATGCGATGGCACACGCGGAAATGGAAGCGCTAAGCGGTGCGTGTGCGGCGATTGGCGGATGGCGGCTGACCGGGTGCACGTTATATGTGACGTTGGAGCCGTGCCCCATGTGCGCGGGTGCTATTATTAATGCGCGGGTGGACCGCGTGGTGTACGGTGCCGACGACCCCAAAGCGGGTTCGTGCGGTTCACTGACAAATTTGTTTGGGTTGCCCTATAACCACTCTCCGCTTGTGGAACGTGGTGTTTTAGAAGAAGACTGTGCCGCCATTTTGAAAGAGTTTTTTCAAAAACTGCGAAAAACGCGTGCTTGATAAAAAAATAACAAAAAATGGAACAAACACCTTGCGTTTCGAACGATTTAGGGATATAATAAGACAGTATTAAAATCCGAAAGGAGTAACACTATGAACTATTCTCATGAAGTAGAACAAATGTGTGTTGTCAAAAAAGGACCGCATCACGGTCCGGCACCCATTCCCGAAGAGGGCAAATGGGTGAAAGCCACGCAGATTGCCGATATTTCCGGTTTATCGCACGGCGTGGGTTGGTGCGCACCGCAACAAGGTACTTGCAAATTGACGCTCAACATCAAAGACGGTATTGTGGAAGAAGCGTTGGTGGAAACCATCGGTTGTTCCGGTATGACGCACTCGGCGGCTATGGCGGCTGAAATTTTGCCCGGCAAAACGCTGCTTGAATGCTTAAACACCGACTTGGTGTGCGACGCTATCAACGTTGCCATGCGCGAAATCTTTTTGCAATTGGTGTATGGCCGTACGCAATCCGCTTTTTCGGACGACGGTTTGATTATCGGCGCCGGTTTGGAAGACTTGGGCAAAGGTTTGCGTTCGCAAGTCGGTACCATGTATTCCACCAAGAAAAAGGGCGTTCGCTATTTGGAAATGGCGGAAGGCTACGTGACCAAAATTGCGTTGGACGAAGATGGCGAAGTTATCGGCTATCAGTTTGTCAGATTGGGCAAAATGCTCGAAGACATTCGTCACGGCATGGAACCCAACGAAGCATACACCAAAAACATCGGGCAGTACGGTCGCTTTGATTCGGCGGCGAAGTACATTGACCCCCGTGAAGAATAAGAGGAGGGTGCGAAATGGCAAACGATGTGAAATTTGAAGGCAAGGACAGACGCCTTGCTAAAATCGAAAAATTCTTGGCCGAAAACGGCTTAGGTTCCATGGAAGATTGCCGCGACCTTTGCGAAAGCAAAGGCATTGACGTTGCCGCGATTGTCAAAGGTGTGCAACCGATTGCTTTTGAAAACGCGGTGTGGGCTTACACCTTGGGTGTGGCTTTGGCATTAAAACGCGGTATCAAAGATGCTGCCGAGGCTTCGGCAGTGATTGGTGAAGGCTTGCAAGCTTTCTGCGTGCCCGGTTCGGTTGCGGAACAACGCAGCGTTGGTTTGGGCCACGGTAACTTGGGTAAAATGTTGCTTTCGGAAGAAACCGATTGCTTTGCGTTCTTGGCGGGTCACGAATCTTTTGCGGCTGCCGAAGGCGCTATTGGTATTGCCCGTACGGCAAACAAAGCCCGCAAAAAACCCTTGCGCGTTATTTTGAACGGTTTGGGCAAAGATGCGGCGTATATCATCAGCCGTATCAACGGATTCACTTATGTCGAAACCGAATATGACTTCTACACCGACGAACTCAAAATCGTCCGCGAAAAAGCGTTCTCTGACGGTGAACGCGCCAAAGTTCGTTGCTATGGTGCCAACGACGTGTCGGAAGGCGTGGCCATTATGAAACACGAGAAAGTGGAAGTTTCCATTACCGGTAACTCCACCAACCCGACGCGTTTCCAACACCCGGTTGCGGGCACTTACAAAAAATGGACCATGGAAAACGACAAGAAATATTTCTCCGTGGCTTCCGGCGGCGGTACAGGCCGTACCTTGCACCCCGATAACGTGGCGGCAGGTCCTGCTTCGTACGGTTTGACCGATACGATGGGCCGTATGCACGGCGATGCGCAATTCGCCGGTTCTTCTTCCGTGCCGGCGCACGTGGAGATGATGGGTCTTATCGGTGCCGGTAACAACCCGATGGTCGGTATGACCGTTGCTTGCGCGGTAGCGGTTTCCGAGGCACTTAAATAAGTAATTTATAATGCAAAAATTAAAGGACTTGAAGAAAATGAACAAGTCCAGTAAAAACGGACAATGACAAAAAAGGACCTCCTATGGTAGAATTAAAACAACTACCATAGGAGGTATTTTTATGCCAAGACGAAAAGGAACACTCAATACGCCACAAAAAATAATTGATGAGATAGTT
>JAZNRV010000028.1:0-7453 GCA_045590855.1 Acutalibacteraceae bacterium
ATCGCCAACAAAATGGGCGGGTTTTCCGGCAGTGCGATTTTCCCCGTGGCGTTGCGCATGGTATACCAAGTGTACGAAGCGGTGAAAATTCCCGTGATTGGCATGGGCGGTGTGTCCAGCGCCGAGGACGTGTTGGAAATGATGCTGGCGGGTGCGACCGCGCTGCAAGTGGGTGCCGCAAACTTGGTCAATCCCTTTGCTTGTAAAGAAATTGTGGAACAATTGCCGAGCGCCATGGAAAAATACGGCGTTTCGTCATTAACTGAAATTATAGGAGGGGCGCATTGTGGGTAAAGATGTGATTATTGCGTGTGACTTTTCATGTAAGGAAGAAGTGTTTTCGTTCCTTGACAAGTTCACCGAGGAAAAACCGTATGTGAAAATTGGTATGGAGTTGTTTTACGGTGCAGGACCGGAGATTGTGCGCGAAATTAAAAAACGCGGTCACAAAATCTTTTTGGATTTGAAACTGCACGATATTCCCAACACCGTCAAAAAGGCAATGCGCGTGCTTTCGCACTTGGACGTGGATATGTGCAACCTGCACGCGGGCGGCACGGTGGCAATGATGGAAGCCGCTATCGAGGGGCTGACCAGAGAAGACGGTACCCGTCCGTTGCTGATTGCGGTGACGCAACTGACCTCCACCAGCCAAGAGCGCATGGAAAGCGATTTGCTCATCTGTGAGCCGCTGGACAAAGTGGTGATGCACTATGCTTCTTGCGCCGCCAAAGCGGGGCTTGACGGTGTGGTTTGCTCGCCCTTGGAAGCGGGAAAAGTGCACGAAGTGTGCGGCAAAAACTTTTTGACCGTCACGCCCGGTGTGCGGTTTGCCGACGGTGACGTGGGCGACCAAGTGCGCGTGACTACCCCTGCCAAAGCCAAAGAGATTGGCTCGGATTACATTGTGGTCGGCCGTCCGATTACGGCGGCAGAGGACCCTGTTGCCGCTTATCGCCGTTGTGTGGCAGAATTTTGCGATTAAGGAGGACATAACACATGGAAGCCTACAAAAGAGAGTTTATTGAATTTTTGCAAGAAGCGGGTGTGCTGAAATTTGGCGATTTTACTGCCAAAAGCGGCCGCAAAATCCCGTATTTTATCAATGCGGGCGATATTAAAACGGGCGAACAAATTGCTAAACTGGGACGGTTTTATGCCAAGAGTTATTTGGAGAAAATCGGCAAAAAGCCCAGTGTGTTGTACGGCCCCGCCTACAAAGGCATTTCGATTGCGGTGTCGTCGGCGGTTGCCCTTGCCGACGAAGGGTTGAATGTTCCGTTTTTCTTTAACCGCAAGGAAGCCAAAGACCACGGCGAAGGCGGCGTGTTTGTGGGCTACGTGCCGCAAAACGGCGAACAAGTCGTGATTGTGGAAGACGTGATTCCCGCCGGTACGGCGATTCGCGAAAGCATGGAGATTTTATCGCACTTGGACGGCGTGAAAGTCGCCGCCGTGTTCGTGATGGTGGACCGCAAAGAAAAAGGCAAAACCGAACTGTCTGCCATGGCGGAAGTGGAAAAAGAATTTGGATTCCCGGTGTATTCGGTGGTAGACGTTTATGATATCATTGAATATTTGGAAGAAGACCCGAAAAACGAAGAAAACGTTACGCGTATAAAGAACTATCTTGCCGTGAATGGGGCGAAGAGTGTATGAAACATTTGATTGACATTTTGGATTTGTCGGTAGAAGAAATTGACGAGTTAATCAAAACTGCCAACGATATTATCGACCATCCCGAAGTCTACCGAGAAAAATGCCGTTACAAAAAATTGGCGACGCTCTTTTTTGAGCCGTCTACCCGTACCCGTCTTTCGTTTGAGGCGGCGATGATGGAGCTGGGCGGTAATGTGCTGGGGTTTTCCGAAGCGAACTCCAGTTCCGCTTCCAAAGGCGAAAGTGTGGCGGATACGGTGCGCGTTGTCAGTGAATACGCTGACATTATCGCCATGCGCCATCCCAAAGAGGGCGCACCGTTGGTGGCTTCCATGCACAGCGGGGTGCCGATTATCAACGCGGGTGACGGCGGACACAACCACCCCACGCAAACGTTGACCGACTTGCTCACCATTCAGCGTGAAAAAGGCGGGTTTGAGAATTTGACGGTGGGGTTGTGCGGTGACCTTAAATTCGGCAGAACGGTGCATTCGCTCATTGCCGCCATGTCACGGTATGCGGGTGTCAAATTTGTGTTGATTTCGCCCGAAGAACTCAAACTGCCAAGCTACGTCAAAGAGGCATATATTAAATCCAAGGGCATACCGTATGAACAGACGACTTCGCTCGAAGAGGTTATGCCGAAATTGGATGTTTTGTATATGACCAGAGTGCAGCGGGAACGGTTTTTCAACGAAGAGGATTATTTGCGGCTTAAAAACAGTTACATCCTCACCCCCGAAAAACTGGGCCTTGCCAAACCCGATACCATTGTGTTGCATCCCTTGCCGCGCGTGAACGAAATTTCCACCGCGGTGGATGATGACCCCCGCGCCGCGTATTTCCGTCAAGCGAAAAACGGAAAATACATTCGCATGGCATTGATTCTCAAATTGTTGGAGGTGCGGTAAATGCGTGTTGATGAAATTAAAAACGGTGTGGTCATTGACCATATCGGTTGCGGAAAAGCCATGAAGATTTATGAGATGCTTTCTTTGGATGCGCTCGAAACACCCGTTGCCGTGTTGCGCAACGTGCCCAGCAAGGTGATGGGGAAAAAGGATATTATCAAAATCGACGGCAACATCACGCTGAATTTGGATGTGCTGGGGTTTATCAGCCCCAACATTACGGTGGACGTCATTCGTGACGGCGCCGTGGTGGAGAAAAAACACATTGACCTGCCCGAACAGTTGACCGATATTTTGCAATGCAAAAATCCGCGTTGTATTACCTCGACCGAGCAGGATATTCATCACTTGTTCCGCTTGACGGACAAGGAAAAGGGAATATATCGCTGCGTGTATTGCGATACAAAAGCATAAATTCCCGCTTATTTTCAGGAGGAGTTATGACACGACACAACTTGCTCAAAGAAAAATTGCGCGAAGCCGCGGCATCGGTGTTACCGATTGCCGCGATTGTTGCTGTGTTGTGTTTGTTTTTGGTGCCGGTGAATAACGGCTTGTTTCTTGCCTTTGCGGTGGGAACGGGGCTGATTATCGTCGGCATGGCTTTTTTTACGATTGGTTCGGAAATCGCCATGACACAAATCGGCAACCATATTGGTGCGCGCATGACCAAAACCAAGAAGTTATGGTTGATTGTGTTGCTCAGCTTGGTGTTGGGTATTGCCGTGACGGTCGCAGAACCCGATTTGCAAGTGCTTGCCGCCAACACACCCGCTATTGATACCTTGGTGTTGATTGTGACGGTGTCGGTGGGTGTCGGTTTGTTTTTGGCGGTCAGCATGTTGCGTATTTTGTTTGGTATTCCGCTCAAATGGTTGCTGATTGCTTGCTACTTGTTAGTGTTTGGGCTGGCCGCTGTGTCTGACCGCGGATTTTTGTCGGTGGCGTTTGATTCGGGCGGTGTGACAACAGGGCCGATGACCGTGCCGTTTATTATGGCACTGGGTGTGGGTGTGGCTTCGATTCGCAGTGACGAAAAAGCCAAATCCGACAGTTTTGGTTTGGTAGCGTTGTGCTCCATTGGCCCGATTTTGGCGGTGCTGATTTTGGGATTTATTTATCCCACCACGGCGGGGAGTTCCTCGCTGCTGATTCATGAATTTGAACATTCGGCGGCACTCGGAATAGGATACCTTTCTGCCTTGCCGCATTATTTGGGCGAAGTGGCGTTGGCGTTGTTGCCGATTTTTGTGTTTTTTATATTGTTCCAAGTGTTTTCGCTCAAACTTGAAAAACGCCCGCTGCAAAAAATTGTGGTCGGCGTGGGGTATACCTACGTTGGTTTGGTGCTGTTTTTGACGGGCGTGAACGTTGGTTTTTCCTCGCTCGGGTATGTGCTTGGCGGGGCGATGATAGAGCAAAATTTAACATGGTTGCTCATTCCGCTTGCCGTGTTGATGGGTTGGTTTATCATCAAAGCCGAGCCTGCGGTGCACGTGCTCAATCGGCAAGTTTCGGAACTGAGCGCGGGTGCTATTTCGGAACAAATGATGGGGCGCACGCTTTCGATTGCTATTGCGCTTGCCATGGGACTTGCTATGGCACGTGTGGTATGGGGTGTGCCGATTTTGTGGTTTTTGGTGCCGGGGTATGTGATTGCGTTGGGACTCTCACTGGTGGTGCCGTCCACCTTTACCGCCATTGCGTTTGACGCGGGCGGTGTGGCATCGGGACCGATGACCGCTACCTTTATGTTGCCGTTTGCCATGGGCGTTTGTGCACAGCACGGCGGCAACGTCATGACCGATGCGTTCGGTTTGGTGGCTTTGGTGGCGATGATGCCGCTGATAACCGTGCAGATTATGGGTGCCATTTCGGTGATGAAACCCAAGGTTGCCGAACCCGAAGCAGTTGTTGCTGCCGACTTTGCTGATGACGAGATTATCGAATTGTGGGAGGTGGCATAAACATGGAACTGTATTATGTGATGAGCATTGTTGACCGCCGCCAAGCGGAGGCGATGTTGACTGTTCACAAAGAATTGCAGTTATCGGTGGTGCTGGAAAATTTGGGGTATGGTACCGCCACTTCCGAGCATTTGCTGCTTTATGATTTGGAGCAAAGCGACAAAGCGGTTATTACCACCATTGCGAGTGCGCCGCTTGTCAAAAAGTTGATTGCCACCGCCGAGGAAAAGTTATATATTGACATTCCGGGGAACGGGATTATGATGGCGGTTCCCATGAAGAGTGTCGGCGGCGGCAAAGCGTTTAGCCTTTTTACCGAAGGTCAAGAAGTAGGAGGGGGAGCACCGACGATGACGTTTGAACATGAACTGATTGTAGTAATTCTCAACGAAGGACATTCCGATGCCGTGATGGACGCGGCACGTTCGGTCGGGGCGACCGGTGGTACGGTGCTGCATGCCAAGGGAACCGGCAAAGGACAAGCCGAGAAGTTTTACGGCGTGTCGTTGGCGGAAGAAAAGGACATGATATACATTTTGGCGGCAGCCGACAAAAAGGCGCAGATTATGAAAGCCATCAACGAACAGTGCGGTGCTCGCACACACGCAGGGGCGGTCAGTTTTTCCTTGCCGGTCAGTGAAGTGGCGGGCTTGCGCCGTTTGAAGGAATAAGGTTATGAAAATAAAAACAAAAGAAATGTCGTTTGAAAAGGTAGCGGCGTTGCCCAAACCAAAACGCAAACGACCCAAACGACCGAACATTTTGTTCCGCGCGCTGATTCGGGTGTTGGCTATCCCCGAACTGTGGGCAACCAAGTTTTCGTATCGTACAAAGCGCGAAAATACCGAAAACGGGCCGTGCCTGATTTTGATGAATCATTCGGCGTTTATTGATTTGAAAATTGCATCGCGTATCTTTTTTCCCAAGCCGTACACCATTGTGTGTACCTCTGACGGGTTTGTGGGCAAGGATTGGTTGATGCGGCAAATCGGGTGTATTCCCACGCAAAAATTTGTGACCGATTTGGCACTGCTTTCGGATATTTTGTATTCGCTCAACACGCTCAAAACCAGCGTGCTGATGTATCCGGAAGCGAGTTACAGTTTTGACGGTCGCGCCACACCGCTGCCGCGGCATTTGGGGAAACTGATTAAAAAAGCGGGCGTGCCCGTGGTGACGGTGATTACCGAGGGCGCGTTTTTGCACGACCCGCTGTACAACGGGTTGCGTAAGCGGAAAACCAAGGTAAGCGCTACGGTGAATTGTTTGCTGACAAGTGCTGAGGTTGCCGAAAAAACGGTGGAAGAAATCGATGCGTTGTTGGACGAAGCGTTTTCGTTTGACAACTTTAAAAAACAGCAAGAAACCAAAACCGCCATTACCGAGCCGTTCCGTGCCGAGGGGTTACACCGTGTGTTGTATGCTTGTCCCGCGTGCGGTGCCGAGGGCAAAACGGTGGGGGAAGGTACCCATTTGACGTGTACGCAGTGCGGCAAACAATATGAACTTACCGTTCATGGTGAAATGCGCGCAACAAAAGGCGAAACGGAGTTTTCCCACATTCCCGATTGGTACGATTGGGAACGCAAAAAAGTAAAAGAGGAAATTACAAACGGCACGTATCGGTTGGATACGGCGGTGAAAATCGGCGTGCTTACCGACCACAAAGCCATTTACATGGTAGGCGAGGGGCGGCTCGTTCACGACGAAAACGGGTTTTCGCTTGTCGGTTGTGACGGTGCGTTGCAGTACACGCAACCGGCGGGAAGTTCGTATGGGTTATATGCCGATTATTTTTGGTACGAGATTGGCGACGTGATTTGTATTGGCAATCGCGAACGGTTATATTACTGTTTTGTGGAGGGTGCCGTTTGCGTTGCCAAAGCGCGGTTGGCGGCAGAAGAGCAATATCAGCTCAAAAAGGGGCAGTGAAACCGTGGTTTCGGTCAATTGTGCCCTTGATTTGACGGAAAATATTATTAATTTGCATGAAATTAAAAAAAGTCTTTGCAATATGGAAATTTTTTGATATAATAAATAAGGTTGTGTAGTCGGTACACGATTACATACTTTCTAAAAGTAAGTTATAAAAAATAGGAGGAACTGTAACATGAGCAAAAAATTCGTTTATCTGTTCAGTGAAGGCGACGCATCTATGCGCGAACTCCTCGGCGGTAAAGGCGCCAACTTGGCCGAAATGACCAAAATCGGTTTGCCCGTACCCCAAGGTTTCACTGTTTCCACCGAGGCCTGCACCCAATATTATGAGGACGGCCGCAAAATCAACGAAGATATCCAAGCGCAAATCATGGAAGGTATCGACAAAATGGAAGGCATCACCGGCAAAAAATTCGGTGATACCGAAAATCCGTTGCTTGTTTCCGTGCGTTCCGGCGCTCGTGCTTCGATGCCCGGTATGATGGATACCATTTTGAACTTGGGTCTTAACGAAGAAGTGGTGGAAGTTATGTCCGCCAAATCCGGCAACCCCCGTTGGGCTTGGGACTGCTATCGCCGTTTTATTCAAATGTACTCCGACGTTGTTATGGAAGTCGGCAAAAAGTACTTTGAAGAACTCATCGACAAAATGAAAGAAGAAAAAGGCGTTACGCAAGACGTCGATTTGACCGCTGACGACCTCAAAACGTTGGCTGCTCAATTCAAAGCCGAATACAAATCCAAAATCGGCAAAGACTTCCCCGCTGACCCCAAAGAACAATTGATGGGTGCTGTGGAAGCTGTTTTCCGTTCTTGGGACAACCCCCGTGCCAACGTATATCGCCGTGACAACGATATTCCTTATTCCTGGGGTACCGCTGTTAACGTTCAGATGATGACATTTGGTAACATGGGTGATGATTGCGGTACCGGCGTTGCCTTTACCCGCGATCCCGCTACCGGCGAAAAGGGCCTGAT